>JABDGK010000020.1 GCA_013286085.1 Gammaproteobacteria bacterium
GCGAAATATCAAACTGCATCGTAATGCGTGTTTGACCCAAGCTGCTACCGGATGTCATTTCGGTGATGCCCGCGATACGACCAAGCTGACGTTCTAGTGGTGTCGCAACCGATGTTGCCATATCTTCGGGATTAGCACCGGGTAAAGAGGCTTGCACACTGATAGTAGGAAATTCAATTTCAGGCAAAGACGCAACAGGCAATAAGTTAAAAGCAACAATCCCTGCCAGTGCGAGCCCCACTGCCAATAACGTGGTGGCTTTCGGTCGCTTGATAAAAGGCGACGACAAACTCATTGCGGCTCTCCATCTATTTCACCGCGCTTACCATAACCAAACCAACGTGCGTGTACTGCATAGACATGACGTGCAAGACGATCAAAAGCCAAGTAAATCACCGGTGTTGTATAGAGTGTCAGTACTTGACTCACCATCAAACCGGCAATAATCACAATACCTAATGGTTGACGTAATTCAGCACCCATGCCAGTACCCAATGCCAAGGGTACAGCACCCAACAACGATGCCATCGTTGTCATTAAAATTGGCCGGAAACGCAATAAGCACGCTTCATAAATAGCATCTCGCGGTGACTTTCCGTATTGGCGCTCTTGCTCTAAGGCAAAATCAATCATCAAAATAGCGTTTTTCATGACAATACCAATCAACAAAATAATACCAATGAGCGCAATCACTGTTAGCGCATGCCCTAACAACATCAATGCTAACAATGCCCCCATACAGGCCGATGGCAATGTCGACAGAATCGTAATCGGATGGATATAACTTTCATATAAAATACCCAACACGATATAAACAACCAAAATGGCCGCCAACACAAGCCAACCTTCATTAGAAAGTGAATTCTCAAAACTTTTCGCGGCTCCCTCAAAACTGGCCTGCACACTCTCTGGAATATTTAAGGTTTGTTTGACGCGATTAATCTCTGACACAGCTTGACCTAATGAAATATTCGGTGCCAAATTAAATGAAATCGTTGCGACTGGAAATTGATCTTGACGATTCACAACCAAAGGCCCAACACCCAATGACACAGATGCAAATGCACTCAACGGAATAGGATTACCGGTGGTGACAGCATTGAAATACATATTATTCAGCGCAGCTGGTCCGCCTTGCAATGTTGGCATGGTTTCTAAAATGACATGGTATTGATTCCGCTGCGTAAACATCGTTGATATTTGGCGCTGACCAAAACCATCATATAACATATTATCGATTGTTTGCATGGAAACACCTAACCGTGATGCGGTATCACGATCAATGGTAATCATCGTTTGCAAACCCAGATTTTGTTGATCGCTGGTAACATCGCGCAATTCGGTGGAATTTTGCAACTGAGTCACCATCAATTTTGTCCATTTTGAAACGAGCGCAGCATCTGGCGCACCTAAACTGTATTGATATTGTGTACGACTCACACGATCATCAATTGTTAAATCCTGAATAGCTTGCATATACAACATAGCACCTGGAATGTCGGATAATTTCGGTTGCAAACGACGAATAACATCACTCGCCGTCACATCACGGTCACTCAGTGGTTTTAAATTGATGAGCATACGACCACTGTTCATCGTAATGTTAGTACCATCAATACCGATAAAAGACGATAAACTATCCACTGCTGGATCGTTCAATACAATATTCGCTAGCGCTTGCTGCTTTTTTATCATTGCCTCAAAAGAAATAGATTGCGGCATCTCCGTGATGCCTTGAATAACACCGGTATCTTGAATAGGAAAGAATCCTTTCGGAATACTATAAAATAATAAGCCCGTGATAATTAATGTGATGATAGCAACCGTCAACGTCAAGGGTTGATGATCCAAAATCCAGCGCAGTGAATTGCCGTATTTTTCGATAATGCGTTTTTGCAGCCTGTTTGCATCGCGCTTAAATCGGGTTTCTTCGGTTGATTTATGATGGCGCAAAATGCGCGAACACAGCATGGGTGTTAACGTCAACGAGACAAATGCCGAAATTAAAATGGTGACCGTCACTGTCAACGCAAATTCGCGAAATAAGCGCCCAATTAAATCACTCATAAAAAGCAGCGGAATCAATACAGCAATCAATGATACGGTCAATGAAATAATGGTAAAACCAATTTGTGCAGATCCTTTCAGTGCAGCATCAAACGGTGAATCCCCTTGCTCAATAAAACGCGAAATATTTTCGATCATCACAATCGCATCATCAACCACAAAACCCGTCGCAATCGTCAACGCCATTAATGTTAAATTATTTATACTAAAACCAAATAAATACATGGCACCGAATGTCCCGACTAATGACAGCGGCACAGAAATACTCGGGATCATCGTTGCTGGTAGGTTCAATAAAAAAAGAAAGATCACCATCACCACTAATGCAATAGACAACATCAACTCAAACTGCACATCTTTAATCGAAGCACGGATAGTAACAGTTCTATCGGTTAACACGGAAATATGAATACCACCCGGTATGTTTGCCTGTATTTGTTGCAATAACACTTTAACGCGATCGGCAACAGTAATCACATTCGCACCGGGTTGGCGCTGAATATTCATAATGACTGCCGGCGTCTGGTTCATCCAAGCAGCCAGTTTGGTATTTTCGGCACCATCAACAACATTGGCTATATCAACAAGACGAACCGGCGCATTATTTTTATACGTGAGAATCAAGGGCTGATAATCCGCACTTGATAGCAATTGATCATTTGAATTGATGGTATACGCTAAATGGGGACCATCGAAACTGCCTTTCGCTGCATTTACATTGGCTGCAGCAATAAAACTTCGCACTTGCTCCAAGGATAAACCTAATGCAGACAGTGCATTGGGATTCGCTTGAATACGGACTGCCGGACGTTGCCCGCCACTGATACTCACCAACCCCACACCGGGTAATTCAGAAATGCGCGCCGACAACCGTGTATCGGCATAGTCTTCGACTTGTGGTAATGGCAGTGTTTTTGAGGTGAGTGCCAACGTCACAATCGGCGTATCCGCTGGATTCACTTTGCTGTAAACCGGAGGATTCGGCAAGCCTTGCGGCAAATACGTTGTTGCGGCGTTGATCGCCGCTTGCACTTCTTGTTCTGCAACATCTAATGTGACAGCAAGGCTAAATTGTAGCGTAATCACGGATGACCCATTCGAACTGGTCGATGTCATTTGGTTAAGGCCTTGCATCTGGCCAAACTGCTTCTCAAGAGGTGCGGTGACAGAACTCGTCATCACATCGGGACTTGCTCCCGGATAAAACGTCGATACTTGAATAATGGGATAATCCACTTCGGGTAACGATGACACGGATAACATTTGATAAGCCACAATACCCGACAACAGAATCGCTAACATTAACAACGAAGTGGCTATTGGCCGCAATATGAATATGCGGGAGGGACTCATGCGGTATCACGCCTATGTGTAGGGTTGGCGGCCTCGAAGAGTGGTAATTGCGAACCGGCAATAGAAACAGCTGCACCATCGGTTAATTTATCCGCACCTTCAACAACAACCAGGTTTCCAGGTGCAATTCCTGCAGTAATCGTCGTTTCATCATCCAGCGTCGCACCCATAACAATAGGCGTATTCTTCACTGTCATCGTATTTTTAGCGGTTGTTTGGCGCTTGGATGTATGCGTTGACTTTTCTTCTTTTACACCATCACGCACCACAACATAAATATAGGGACCTTGCGCACCATGTTGAATCGCCGCTGTCGGGACGATAGTCGCATTTTTTATGGTGGTCACTAATAAATTGACGTTAACAAATTGATTCGGAAATAGCAGATTTTTGTCATTTTGAAATTGTGACCGCAACTTCACCGTTCCCGTGGTTGGATCAATTTGATTATCTATGGTGAGTAGCTTGCCTTTCGCTAACGTTCTTGTTTGTGTCCGATCTAATGCTATGACACTTAGCGTCTTGCCTGCATTCAATTGATCCATCACTTGTGGAACACTGTCTTCAGGAATAGTTGAAATCACTGTCATGGGATTTAATGTATCAATCACCGCTAAACCAGACGCATCGGATGTTTGCACATAATTGCCGGGATCCACGAGTCGTAAACCAATTCTGCCGTCAACGGGGGCTGCAATGCGCGTATAAGTCAAATTTAATTTCGTGCTAGCAATTAAACCTTGATCAATTTTAACAGTACCTTCGTACTGCTTCACCAATGAAACTTGCGTATCATAGATTTGCTTAGAGACAGAGTTTTGTGCCCAGAGTTTTTTATAGCGTTTTAAATCCAGCAGCGCATTGGCTAGCAATGCTTGATCACGTGCAAGTTGACCTTCATATTGCGTGAGCAGCGCTTCATAAGGACGCGGATCAATAATCGCTAACAAATCACCGATCTTCACCATTTGCCCTTCGCGGAAGAGCACTTGCATCAGCTGGCCATTAATCTGAGTACGCACTGTCACTGAATAAGTAGGTGTCACCGTACCTAAGCCAGACAAATACACAGGCACATCACCACGGTGCGCAACCGCAACGACAACGGCTTGACTAGGATGCGTTTTATCTTGATGAAAGAAGCTACAATGTCGAAACAACACCAGCACAATTAAAACAACAACCGCTATTT
This sequence comes from Gammaproteobacteria bacterium, assembly GCA_013286085.1. Taxonomy (GTDB): domain Bacteria; phylum Pseudomonadota; class Gammaproteobacteria; order DSM-16500; family DSM-16500; genus UBA5158. The sequence continues at coordinate 4,613 of JABDGK010000020.1, forward strand.
TCCAAAAACGTGGCTGTCGATAGAAAGGCGATGACTGACTGACAGCCCGCCTTGATTTAGCGTTAGCATGTGAAAATTTCGATATACGCATTGATTCTTCACCAGAAAATCGCTTACTAAATAGTAACGAAAAATAAGCATAAAAGGAAACGGTTCTTGAGAGTTAATTATTTGCTTTAAATAATCTCCTCAGGTATGATTTTGTACAATTTCTAATTCGGTATGGATAAAATCATATGCCCGCCCCTCGACAATCCCGCTGCGCAACGATAAGCGCCTATTTTACAATGGCCAACGCTAAAAATGTATACGCCAAAGTCGTTGGCTTTGCATCGAGCATACCAAACATTCCATTTGCAGCGACTTTTTCATGGGGTACTGGCACTGTTAGCACGACACCCGCTCAAGTGACTCCAGCTTGGTTTGCCAACTTATCGCCTGGCGCCATGACTGGCGTTGTTTTCAATGGTGCGACTACATTAGTAGCCAGTGGTGCATTTGGGGTTCGTTATCTCGGACTTGCCATGTCAAAAATGAGCGAAGAGTATGCCCTCTATCGACAAGGTAAAAATACCGGGCGTTTTATCATAGAAACTGGCATGGCCTTTGGTGCGGCCCTTACAGGCGGCGCGATAGCAGGCGAAGCTTTTAGTAATGAAGCCGCGCAATGGAGTGCTCGAGTCGTCGGTTTTAGTGTTGTATTCAGCCTGAGTTTTCTTGGGATGTGTGATTTAATTATCAGTCGCACGGAAGACGCTATTTTTGTCGCTAATTTAGTTGATCAATTAAACCGGTTGAGTCCCGCGCATCAAGCAGAAGTGCGTGCCATGCTCCAGGGTAACGCATTAACAACAGAGAATGTAAAAGAATTTTTGACGAAAGTACTGGATCGTGCCAGAGCAATAGAATTACAAAACGAAGAATTACAAAACGGCGCGCGGAACGAAATTCAAGAACCACAAGAACCAACGCCATCTGTCTTCCGCGAAAAAACAGCGCTAGAACTTCGCAGTGAATCACGACGTAAAATAGGTGATTACATCATTTCAGGATCATTAACAGGATGCTGCAGTTTTTTATACATCCAAAGCGGCTTCAGTGGAACGAATATTCTCGCGTTGGATCATCTAAGCAATCTGCCTAACTGGGGCAAGATGGCGATAGGCATTGCACCTGGATTACCGCTGGCTCTATTTGTATTTTTTACAGTTAAAATCTTTCAAAGCCCTTTGGTGGGTATGTATCCGGAAATTAAAGACGACCTGAATAAAATGCTAAAAGCAGCAGCGTTAGTCGGTGTCAATGTCGGCAACTCAACGTGGTATTATGGGCTTGCTGCCTTGACTGCCAATAGCGAAAATATTTTTTACTTTTTATTAAAATCTTCGTTTGGTCAAATCGTTTTCCCCTGGGCCGCTTTCTTGGCTAGCTTGGTGATGGGTGTGAATGGATTAACGCCTATGGTATTCCCTCCGGCTGAAATCAATATGCAACAACCTGAACTGACGGATGTCATTAAGGCCATAAAAAATGGCATGATCCCGGCAGAAGTACTGCAGGGATTTAAAAAACATGCTTTTTTCACGAAAGAACGTCCGTCTATTCGCATTGAGGTACAAGAAGCAAAACAGGATCAAGCTTTAGTAACTAAGCAAACAGAAATTGCTAGGCTGGGCTAGAATCGTAGGGTGGACAAAGCGCAGCGTGTCCACCCTACGCTTTTATGGTTGATAGGCTGAAGACAAGTTAATCACTACCTTCTGCTGCAACACCGTTCGACGTGCAACTAACAAATCATACAGCCGCTGTGTAAAAAATCCTTTGAAGTGGCGTATTTTTTCGTCCTGCAACATCGCTACTTGTTGGTCTATATTATTGCTTCGAATAAAAGGAAGTAATTTTTCAATGAAACTCGTTCGATCAGCAACTTGCGCATTATCATTACTAAATAGATGAATGACCTTTCTTCTTGTATCCAAATATTTTCCCAACGCTTGAACAAATTTATTTGTTTCTGCGTCATCAACATTGATTGCTCGACAAGCACTTATTACGTTATCTGCATTAGCATACGCCACGCTTTGCGCTTCTCGATAAAATCTTGCATGTATTCTAGCTGACTCTATTTGTACGCCGATTGAAAATGATGGCATAAAAAATCTCCTCGATAAAAATCGATATAAAATTATTAATAAGAAATATGAAAATTTAGAAAAAAAGAAAATGTGGCTTAGCGCCACCAGAGATTTTGCAGGAAAATAAATTGATCATATTGGCTATGCATAACTACTCGACTAATTGCTCTTTTAAATACATTAATAATTTCGGATTAATCCGTTTTAATTCATTTGAACCACGCGTTATCTTCGCAATACTCACTTGCAGGTCTTTCGCCAGTTGGCGTTGTGTTTTTTCATTCTTTAGCAGTTCTTTAATAATATAAAACCGTCTTTCGAGATCCACTATTTCTTCTGGCGTTAAAAAAAGCTCTAGTATTAGTGCACTGGTTTTTTTATCTTTTGCTAATAAAAACAATTCGATAAAACCATCTAAGCCTTTTTGATATTTACGCATAACTATCCATAGCTCATAGTATTTATGTAATGTTACGTGAGTACAATTAACATGTCAAGCTGAATGTCGGCGGACACGCACTGCTCTGAGGTGTCAATCGTGGTTCATATCTTCACGCACATCTAACAACATCTGATCAAAAGAATTAAAACGAATAAAACCGACGCGAGGGTATTCTAAATTAATAATGATATAAATGATAAAAGCCGTTAATAACACATAACATAGATTATGTACGGGATAATTTTGATGACTTTCAGCTGCTGTATAACCTACTAAAAAAGCACCTAACACAGCCAATACAATTAACAGAACAAAAATAATGGCTGGTGGATGAATCAGTGTACCGTTAATACCTGCATGGAACTCATCAAACATTTTACTCATCGCTGGAATAGCAAGTTGCGCCAAACTATTACTGGGATTTTCTTTATTAGCTGCAATCACTGTTTTCCAGATTGTGTGTTGGACCTCGATAGCCTGCTCAAGATCCGCGTCTACTTTTGCTGTAAAAGGGATATCATTATAGGAGGCGATATGCAAATCCAGATATTTTCGCACGTTTTGACGTAATATAGGCTGATACTTTGCAGGCACTAAATCAATGACATCATAAGCAGAATCAAAAACATTGGCTTCTTCGAGAATATGCGTTTTTTTACTTTCATAACGATCATAAGCGCCAGAAAAGGTAAACGCGATCAACAATCCCAAGAGGCCAAACACAGCACCTTCTGCAACACCCACTACCTCCAATATGTGTTTGGCATGTTTTTCGATTTGCTTACGCCCAAAACGACGACCTAGGCTAACACTCATCCCAAGCATCAAGATGAGTGCGATTAAAATAACAAACACGAGCAATAGATGGATCATTGATTTTACGCCTCCATCAACGCTACTGCATATAACCTATCACACGTCGAACACCCCATATGTTATTTTGATAAAAACAGGGAGTGAAATCGCGATAATCGGGTCCTTGATAATGACTATCAATAATAACCCAATCACCGACTTGCGGTTGCCAGTTATTAGGACAAATCGATTCTGGTGCAATTTGGCTGGGATTAATATCATTGGAGCCATAACCCACTTTCTTGCCTGTCCAGGTAATAACATGTGTCACTATCGATGTGGTGTTATTCCCATCACCCTTACCACTGCCAGGACTAAAAGCTAAATACAACATATCACCTGGCAACAGGTTATTTAACATGGCAGGCGTGACAGTCAAGTCCGGCTGATGGAAGGCAGGATTAGCAGGATCATATTTAGTGCCACTAAATACGGATATATAACCATTCGGACAAGTGCGAGTCGGATAAGTACCTGTGCACAACCCACTTCCGCCTGTACCACAATAAGCCTTGGGTCCTGTCGTCGTCTCGGTCGTTCCGTCTGCACAAACCAACACACCAGCAGGTGAATTAGGGTTGCTATTACTAAACTGCTGTAATTGATCGGCAGCAGTGGAGTCTTGTGCATTTGGGATTAAGAAACTCTGTGAACCGTCAGTGGCTTGTCCCGCTTGGAAACCTGTATCACTATTAAATTGAATACCAAAAGCAAAATTGTAAACAAATGAAGTAAAATCACTGCAATCCACACCGTACCACATGCGGTTATAGTTCACCCAACTATTGCTGGTTTCAGATCCAGTCCCACTATAATTCCAGCGTATTGCCTGGCCATAATTACTGGGATAGAGACTGGTCGCGTTACTACAGTATCCGCCAGCGCTGCCGCCTATCGAACCGCGAGGCGTGCCATTACTGTTTATGGGTGTATAAAAATCCGTGACATGGTGATGACAATAATTCAATTTTTGTTTAACCCAGTAATCCTCCGCATATATCACACGACTTTGCATCCACCCAGTTGCCGTGGTATTCGCAGGATTCGTGGTTGTGCAAATAGTCAAATTGGGATTGGATGGACTCAGCAGTAACTGATTTCGATTGGGTCCCCATGTTAAAAGACTACCGTTATCTACCGAAGAATCGAATGGTTGCGTCAACTCATAACTAAAATTTGATTCATTACCCACACAAGTTTGTGGAACAGGCCCTGGCGTAAGCTGGACCAATAGCTGATCGGCTGAAAATGGCTGAGAACAACGCACACCGTTATCCGAGCAGATTTTCGGACCACCGGATACATTCCCACTCACACTGGTGTTAATTTGTAATTGGATAAGACAGAGACTACCCGGGTTCTTCAATGCGGTGGTAGCAGAACAGTAATCCGGCCCTGAGTTAGACACTTGCGTTACACCTGCTGGTAAGCCGACCAAACTAATGTTAGATAAAACACGCGTACTGTTATTGATGACTTGATAAATTGCCGTACCCAATTGGCCTTGCACTAATAAGGGGGCTGCTGGGCTAGCATTAGGTAATGGTGGTCTCACATTCGGCGCAACAAGAAAAATAGGTGTTTCACCACCCCAGCTATTCGCGCACATACTACTCGCCAATAAACTCCACACTATTCCCTGAAAATATTTATTCATTGCACTAGACCTCCTTATCCTACATAGCTAATTTGTAGTAACAGTTCATTCGTATGCAAATGGGTGCTGCTAATCGTGCTGGTACCCGTTTGCAATGGCGTCACACCCAAGCTTGCATTGCCTAAATCCACAAAACGATACCCTGCACCCAAACGTACGTGTTCTGTGATATTCACATCAACACCCAATCCAGCGGAATAGGTAAGCGATCGTGTCGCATGATTACCAAAAGGCTGTGTCATCGGCACGTCAGCACTAGTGATAGGCGTTTCTGTGTAAGCATAGGCTCTATTGAAAGCGGCACCTACACTAGCAGAAACATAAGGGTGCCATACCTCGCGAAAGGCGTGCGATATTTTTGTGTCAATAGAAGCACGACGACTTTGAATTTGGTATTGATAAGTTAAATTATTGAAAGCGGGATCAGCAAATTGATAAACATTACCATTTTCGTTGAAAGCACTATTCTCGAAATAACTGACACCAATCTGCCAAGCCCAATTCTGCAGAAATACAGTTTCACCACCAACAAATAAACCCAGATCCGTTTCCGCATCATAATGATTCGAGCCAATATAAGAATTCGGATAGGAACCAAACATAATCCATTTAGATGAATAAACATTTGCACTCGCAAAACCAGAAGATACCGTAACAACAGGATGAAAAGCGGCGAATGAAACGATGGGAAAAGCAGCCAAAAAACAAGTTAGCAAAATCCTTTTTTGCATACAATCTTATTCCTTAAATTTAGCTATTTAAAAAACTAGCTCACATGTTACCTGCTAAATCATCAAGCGCCAAGCGCCAAATAATTCTAAATGCGGCAGATAAAGAAAAATCATCACCCTCCCCCATGTGATTATCAATGGGAAAGGATGTAATTAGACACAATAGTGCTATTTAGTGTGTTGATTGAACTTGTGGAGCAGCAGGTGTTACTGTTCTCATATTTGGGTGTTGACCCCGATATTTTTGATCATGATGTTCTTCTCTAGCACGATTGCGATCCATATCAAATTTACGTTGATCTTCCATCAGTTTTTGTTTATCTCGTTGCATTACTTCATTCGCTTCACGCACTCTATCACGGTCCACATCAAGTCTATGCTTATCTTCTTCTACCATGACTCTAGCACGCTCTACTTCACCGCGATCATACCATTCAGCAAAAGCACTTACCGACAACGCTAAACCCATCAATGTAGCCAGTGTTAAGATGATTTTCTTTTTCATTTCAGCATCTCCCAAAGTCATTTATTTGTTTGATTTACTTCAATAAATAGAAAACGCAATCGGTGAATCAACAAGGAATCGCTATAAAACAATAAGCTAGCTTACACGCATCAGTTACGATGTGGTAATATATAGCATAGCACAAATTAGTACAGGAGCATGGCGAGTTTGCCGAAATTTAAACGCTTTGGTTATATACTTCTTTTTTAGAATCAATAACTAACTACCAATTTCAACATTGAGCTAAATAAGGTAAGCATTATGTCACACTCTCGTCCAGGCATATTTGGTAGCGCCTCAACATCCAAAGGTCTGCTTGAAAAGCTAAAACGCAAACACAAAGAATTACAAAAACAAATAGAAAGCTTAACGCAACAAATGAAAGACGCGGGTGGCGACAAAGGTGGGCTAACTAGAGAAATCCTTGCTAAAGACAGGCGTTATCTAAAACAAGTACAGACATCCCTCAAAAAAATAATTAACGAAAAAGAAAAAGCTGCCAACATAACTGATATCGCAACAAAAAAGCATTCACCTAGAAACACTGGGTAATAGCTATAAAATAATTTTCAGAATAAAGTTAAATTCCAGGAAAGAAAAAATACTTTCCTGAAATTTAGCTTACTCGTATTTTTTACATCGGTCTTAGCGTAACAACCACACGTCGATTCATTGCACGCCCTGCTGCTGTTGCATTCGAGGCAATCGGATCACGCTTACCACGGCCTTCAGCAAATATACGATTTGGATTGACACCGTGTGCACTCAAGTAATCACCGACACTCTGCGCACGTCGTTCCGACAACCCTTGATTGTAAGCCGCATTGCCAACGCTATCCGTAAAGCCAGTGACAATAACATTGTTCTTGTTATATTTGCGGATGACTGTCGCAACAGACTCTAATACAGGATAGAAATCTTGGCGTATACTTGCTTGACCTGTCGCAAACGTCACATCAGATGCCATAATTAATTGAATATCGTTACCATTCTTTTGAACCTGAACACCTGTGCCTACTAATTGTTGACGAAGTTCTGCATTTTCTTTATCGAATGAATTTCCGATGAGGCCACCTGTGACAGCACCGACAGCACCACCAATTAATGCACCGCGACCACCACCCGCAAACGCACCGAGTGCAGCACCACCTAATGCACCCATGGTCGTACCAATTGTTGCATCACTTGTTTGCGATTGACCGGTGTAAGGATTCACTGTGCTACAGCCTGTCAATAATGCCATGCTGACGCAAAGCGATGCGCATAATACTTTTTTACCTGGCGCTACTTGCATATTGTAAACTCCCATTAATTTTAAGAAAAAACACGTTGCCTAAGGGCGATTAGCGTATCATAACTTATCCCATATAATGCAATAAAAACAAAAAATCTGGCTGATTTTAGAACAAAAAAGATGGATTTAATAAAATACAAACTTTATACTGCTTACACTTTCCAGGACGGAAGAAACCAACCATGCTGCGCAATTTACCAGCTTTTTTAGTCAGAGTCACACAACGAGTCCCTATAACTTCGAAAACGGCAGCTAGCACACAACGAATTAATCGCGCCTTGTCGACACTCAGTCAACAACCACGCTATCCATCAGTCACTGCACCGACTAATGCACGTAATCATGACAATCCGGTCATTCCACCCCAGCACCAGTCAATGCATCCAGCACGACCGGTACTCAATGCTTGGCAAACAACAGCTATTCAAGCACTGATAAATGAACAAAAAAACTGTCCTGAAACACCCATCTACTCATTGGGAAAAATTCATGGCATTGAAATATTAGCAAAAGATGAACGTGCATTTCCCTCAAAAAATCTCAAACATCGCTTAGCAAGAGCACTCCTCTTGCGCGCGTTACGTCTTGGGCTAATCAATAAAAATACCTGCCTATTTGAAGCATCGTCTGGTGGCACCGCTTATTCTGAAGCGTATTTTGCAAAATTACTAGGACTGTCATACACCGCTGTTCTTGCGAAAGGCACACCACAAAGCAAACTCGATGCTATTAAAAAACAAGGCGGCTTTGTTGTAGAGTGCGAACCAGGACAAGATATCGCTACAGCCACCGAATTGGGAAAACAGTCTGGATGTTATTTCATAAATCAATTTGACCACGGCAGTGACGCCACCAATCCAGATCATAACATCGCCTCAGAAATCACCGCACAATTTAAAAAACTGAATTTACCCATGCCAACAGTTAGCATCTGTGGTCCGGGCACCGGTGTCACCGCAACAATACAGGGCAAATACTTCCAATGGCATGGTCTACCGACCAAGGTCATCCTGGGTGACCCAGAAAATTCCGTGTTCTACTCGGCCTGGCAAAGCGGCGATAGGCGTATCACGACTCAAATAGGCTCGCGCATTGGTGGCATTGGTCGGCAATGCATACCGAATGCATTTGATCACACTGTCGTTACTGAAATCATCCCTATCCCAGATGCTAAATCCATCGCGGCTCGTCGTTTTTTACGTGAGGTATTTGGTCTCCATACGGGTGGGTCAACAGGCACAAACTTCGCTGTTTGCCTTGAAGTCATTGAACGTATGCGCTTGAAGAATGAAACTGGCAGTGTACTAATGATAATAGGTGATCAAGGCGCATTGTACGACAACACTTACGACAACGAGCAATGGCTAAAAGAAAAAAATATTTATATTCAACCTTATCTAGAGGAAATGTATAAACTTCCTCTGCAATCTATCCACAAACCTACATTGCTGAGTCTGAGAAATAGTCATCAAGAAAAACCCACTGAAAAAAGATTTAGGTTTTAAAATTGTAGAGTGAACAAAGTGCAGCAAGGGCTGGGAGAGGGAAGCTCTACTCAAAATTCGATTTATGCAACAGGAATACCTCTTTCCCGTGATAGCAAAAACATTCGTGAGGATACTTCAGCGCTGCGCTTTATCCACTCTACTCATCTGGGAGAAAAATGTCTTTCTGCTTGCAGAGCAGGTCGCGGGTGCAAACACTCGCGATTCAGATAATCATCTATATTCAATAACAAAGACCGAATGAAATACCCTCTCTCAACACTTTCTTTGAGATACAAGGATAAGGCGCCGCTACTCTGCACAAATAACAACAAGGTGTGCACATGCCACGTTTCATGCATATCGTTATCGTATTTCAGACCATACTGCGCAACGCTAACTTGCACAATGAGGCTTAATAAAGCTGCATCAGTAATAGCTGATACATAATTAGGATCTTGCTCGATGCGAGCACATTGAAAAGCAAACTCGTCTCGCAGCAAAACCGGTGTAGTACTAGCTGCTGGAAAAAAATTAAGCGTCATAGTTTAAGCAGAAACCCCCTCATTCTCCGCAACCTGAATCGGTGTAAACTCAATTTTTAATGACAACTGAGGTTTTTTGTGCGGCTGCAATAAGCGTATTTTAAAATTAAAATTAAATCCAGCTTCCTGGGTTAAACAAACAAAATTACCCTGATTATTCTCGATAATCCCCTGCTCTTTGATCTCTGTATCGCCGGTCGCCATGGTACCATTCTCACTCGACAATTCAACTTTTATAATTTTGAATACCTTATACAGTTTGCCAAAATGGACAGAAAAAATATTCTCACCAATCACTAGCGGCACATGTAACGCATAATATCCGCTCTGATATAATGGCACAGCCGGTAGACATTGTTTGCCCGATTTTTTAAAAGTGACGTCAAGATGTTCCTGCAAATAGGTTTTGACGTTAGCCAACACAGCATCCCGGTTGGATACGGGGTGAGATGCGATTTTTTCAATGGCATTCGCAAAATCTTGCGAAGCATGTTGCCAGTCAATCCAATTTGTTGCAGTCTGCTTCGCACCAGCAATCAACCTCTCTAGCAAGTTCCGGTCTTGGTGCAATGCTTGTAAATAGCGAATGACAGCTTCTTCATCATTGGTTTTTGCCACCAGTGCATTGACATCATGCTCAATGTATTCATCAAAACCGGTAACATCATAAACAATGGCAGTGCCACCACAGTGAAACATTTCTAACGGTGGCCCAAACATACCTTCCACATAAGACAGCTTCACTAACACATCGCATGAGCGATAAATTTTTGGCACATCTTGAATAGAAACTTGCGAAAAGACACGATCGACTCCCGGATAAGATTCCACTTTGGAGCTTGTTAACAGCCAAACCTCGCCTACTTTTGCTTGTTTACAAAGCTCAACCGTACGAGCGACATTTTTAAAAATAAGATCAACAGGGCCTTCCACTAAAATTCGTAGTTGCTGCAAAGATTTCTCAGCATAGACTTCACCTTGCTCGGTATAAACAGTTTTCAAAATACCGTTACGCACTAATTCACATGAATTTTGATAGTGATGCTGTAAATATTTTTGAATCCAAACAGCTTCCGTAATAACCGGCAACCCCAACTGATAAGTGCGATCCACAACATCGCGTAAAAATGTGAGTTCTTTCGCATAAAATCGTGATTCAATAGATTGCACAAAATAGATTGCTGTGTTCGCCTTTATTTTTGCAAATGAAAATAAAATAGCCCACCACGTATAGATAGCTACATCAAATTGATAATGTGCAGCATCTTTGATATGAATAAATTCCAATTCTTTTATTGCAGGATGCCAACAAGCCGATGCGTTCTTTAAAGCTTTCAATTCGTCTAATGTCATGAAGACCAGGGCAATACGCACATCGAAACCCGCGTTTTTTAAAAATAACGCATGTTGCAAAATAACATACGTACCACCACTGATGTTAGCACTTCCCAGCAAAAAAACTATTTTCTTTGCCATAATTACCTCTTAATTATTATTCAGATTAGTGGCCGTCATCGATATGGATGTTAAACCTGCGCTAGAAAAAACCGGCTTACAGAGTCTCTTATCTGCTAATTGAATTAATGCTTCCGCAGCCTCTTTTGCTGCGGTACCATCACGAAATGCAACATGCTGATCCGCCCAAAGCTTGCGATGCTCAGCATGCGTTGAAGACGTTAACGCGATATCAATTGCTTGTCTCAACTGATCTGGCTGATAGCAGAGACTCACCATGCTATCAACATGATAGTGGCTCAGCCATCCTGTTATTTCGTGTGGATCAATAACCATACCCACTGTCGGGATATCGCAAAGACACGCCTCAAATAAACCACCACTTCTCACATCGGAAACAACCACATCACTTGCCGCATACACTTCTGCTAAATCATATGCATTTTCTAACAACAATAATCCACTGGCCTTCAGTTTTTCCATACGCTCTGGTTCAAAACGCACGGTGCAATGATGTGGCCGCAGAATTATTTGATACTGATCAGCAAGCTGTAATAAATACGGCAGGAATGCATCAAGACCCGTATTGTTATCCCACGTCGGCAAAAAAGCTAACACAGGACGATGCTCATTCAATCCCCAAGCCTCACGGATTTTTTGACGTGATAATTTACCTGCAAAAAAATCATCATAACGCGGATAGCCAATAATGGGTAATTGTTCGGGCGTTAGCCATTGCATAAATCGTTCTTGATAAGCGCGGCCATGTGTTAAAACAACATCAAATGGCTTTACTGCATGCGCTTGCAACGCCCACGCAGCAGGAAAGATGACTGGCCCATACATAAGACGAACCCGATAAGCATAATTTGCTAAGATATCTGCATTTTGCGTCGTCACACCCATGGTAGCGGTGCAATCTGGCTTATCGGTAAAAGGAAGTTGGCGCGACTCACAATAAGCTTGAAAAGTGGCGTAATCAAACCAGTTCGCTGCGGCCGTATTTTGATGACCAGGGACAGCCACTAAATTTGTTTCGACACCCTTACGTTTTAACTCTCGCCAGATTGGTTCGTAATTAGCAACCTCAAATGCATCCACATGGTAAAACTCAATTTTCATTTTCCACTCCGCTATAAAGCCGTTGCATTTTATTAGTTAGCACATGTCGCAAATGATCAACATCCGCATGGAAATCAATTTCTTGCCAATTGCCTTCTGACTCAAATAACCACGGTAAGACGGGCATACCTTTTCGCCACATACGATTAAAAATTTCTAGCCAAAAACGATTATTATCTTCCTCGCGCACCGCCCCTTCTAACTGCTCAAGAAACAATTGGCGCGCGCGTGCGCCTTTAATCATAGCTAATCCAGGCGATTCAGCACTGGCTTCTTCGGCAGGAATATTTTTGCTAACATGACTAACATAACCATCTGTTATTTGGATTTTCATGTCATCGGAATCAAAACGTTTTTTGTGACAGGCTGACAACCAAATTCCATGATCTAATTTTGCAAACTCAGCAAAAATAGTAGAATTAAAAATATTATCACCGTTGGTAATCATCACATCGCTATCGGCTATCACGGATTTTGCCAACCATAATGACAATAAATTATTGGAAACCCGCCAAAAAGGATTATAGATAGTATTAATCTTGAATCCTCGCTCTTGATAGGTACGCATTTTTGCTTCAATTTGATCGGCTAAATAACCAATCACCAAGATGATTTCCGAAATTGCCCCCGACTCTTGTAAACTTAGCATTTGCTCTTCTAACAAAGTTTTGCCGTTACCCATGTCGATAAGCGGTTTGGGTGTATTCTGCGTTAAAGGCATTAAACGCTCACCACGTCCCGCCGCCAAAATAATTATCTTCATGCAAATTCCCCTTCTAAAGTCGCTAAGTTAAATGCAAACCAGCTATCCATTGGATTTTTACCATTCTCAATATCTAAAGGCAGTTTATCGAGCGGGACAGGAAAACCTATTTTGGGACGTTGAATAATTTCTTTCGGTACTAAATCGCTAAAAATACGCTTTAATGGTGCTTTGACTACATTATTCGCCATGCGCCATGCAAACGGCACACCCGCCATTCTTTCAACTAATCGATAATCAATAAATGGCGTGCGCGCTTCCACACTACATAACATCGTTGCACTATCTAAACGACGCAACAAACCGTGTAGGTGTGCTGTTTGAAAAAAAGCAGCCACGATGGATAATGCACTGCCTCGCGATAAAAACGGACTGAGGGCATCCTCAATGATTTCTAAATCATCAGTTGAACCGTATGCATACAGTTTGGCAAATTCAGCTAAATTCCATGGATTCGATGCCGCCCAACGAAAAATACGGTCATAACCAAAAAATAATTCATCAGCGCCTTCGCCACTTAAAATAACTTTATTCTTGGTGACTACTTTTTTTGTCATGTGATAAAGCAATACTTCATTCGGCACGGATAATGGTTCTAAACGCTGACGAATCATCTGTTGCGCTTGCGGTAAAAAATCTTCATAATTGATTAGAATTTCATGATGCTGGCTTTTAAAAACAGTAGCGGCAATTTTCCCCCAATAAAATTCATTATCTTCAGGAAAACCTACCGTCCAAGTATCTGGCTTTTTAGCAAGCCCTGCGACAATCGTGCTATCGACACCACCACTTAAATAGGAACCCACTGGCACATCCGCGATTTGCCGTATGCTGATTGCATCTTCGATTAAAAAACGCAATTCTTCATCGGAAGGCGGTGCTTGTATGCCTTCTGGTAATTGCCACCAACGTGTTAATGGCCCATGATTCGTTGTATAATATCCCGCAGGAAACTGTCTGATGCCAGACCAAATAGTATGGCCATTAAAAAAAGTGCGTAATTTTTTATATTGGCGCACACCAATGGGATCTAACTTCGCACCACCGAGAATTGACAATAACGGCGCGGGTTCGGATGAAAATAACATGCCGTCTTTGTAGTTGGCTTGATATAATGGTTTCACACCCAGTCGATCCCGTGCTGCGAACCAATCACCACTAAGGAGATCGGCAATCACAAAAGCAAACATACCATTTAATTCATTTAAAAAACTGGCACCACGCAACAAATACAGTGCTAGCAAAACTTCTGTATCAGATTGGGTTCGCAAAGAAAGTTGATACCGCTTGCTTAACTCTCGAAAATTATAAATTTCTCCGTTATAAATAATAGCGTAACGACCATCTGCGGAAATAAAGGGCTGATTTGATCGCGTATCAAGATCCACAATCGCTAAGCGATTATGCCCTAACAACAAATTTCCTTGGCGCATTATCTGCGATGCATCGGGTCCACGATAATTCATACAGCGTAACGCACGTAAAAAATTATCATCACTCAGACTGCTAACACTACTAAATAGAAGCCCGCACATGATCACTCTCCAACCGTGGGTTGTGGCCTGTCAAAATAGGAGACTTCGTTGCCACCCAAGCAACAAACAAACCATCAGCAGAATGTCCATCGTAAGAAACCCATTCAGCACGCGTCTTTAGATGCAAGCTTTGCAAATAAGTTGATAATTCCTGTATATCAAACCACTTTTCCCATGATTCAATTTGCAGAGCGCCCAATCGCGCTTTGTTTTTATCAATAATCACTAAACGTCCGCCTGGACGTAATACCCGCACCATTTCTTGAATGGCTGCTTCGGGGTTGAGAGCATGCTCCAAAGCTTCCACACAAAAAACCAAGTCAAAACTGGCATCCGCATAAGGTAAGTCTTGGATACTCGCTTTTTTCGTATGAATGTGAGCAGGAATACAGCGAAGCATTTCTTCTGAAATATCCACTGCGTGAACTTCTACTTGAGGAAAATTCTGCTTGATCAATGTTGCATAACGTCCTTTGCCACAACCCACATCTAACACGTTCTCTGTTTCTGCCATTTCTGAAAAAATCGCTTGCACACGACCATCTTGTAACGAAATAGTCGAATTATATTGATAAGCTGTTTGATCAAAGTGACGAGCAATACGTAATTGCTCTGCATCAATGCAATATTTTACACCCCAGGATATTTCTTCCGTTGGAAAATACGTTGCGGACACCCCATAGGAACCATAAAAAGCGCCACTGGCATTTTGCAGTTGACTCAAAAAATCCATCGCTTTATCAGCACGGGCAATATCTCCCAACAGATACCACACCTTCGCTAACTGCGCTAATCCAGTAGAACAAACCCATTGCACATCATGGTAACCCGGCACTGCCCCACTTGCCTGTTGATACGCAGCAACAGCGGCCATGCCGCGCTGCACTTCTGCAAAACAACCTAACTCAAAAAGTGCCTCTTGAATATACGTATAAAAATGCGTTAATGCATTCGGCATCTGAAAGTTGGTAATCGAACAATTTGCCAAATAGTAAGATAATGCTTTGTCCACTGATTTATGCATATAGGGCACATTCAATTTTTCTGCCGCCTCTCGCATGGGTTGCAGAACATAAAGATGAATTGCCTCGTTCACTTCACCACGCCCACCTAAACTCCAATCACCGCCAGGTGCCGGAAACTGTAAACGTCCCGTGAGAGGGTCTGCTCCACGAATAATCCAATCACAAGCACGCATTAACGGATCGGCTAATTCAGGCAAGCGATCAATAATACTGACCCAACCGCGAATCACTTGACCTGTATCAAACACATAACTAATAGTAGGATTATCTAATGAAAATGAGCCATCCGGATTTTGCACACTCACCAACCAGCGCGCAAATTGCTCTGCTAATTGTATTTCACCAATCGTTAATAATGTCGGAATATAATAACCCGTTACTTCTGGATAGGGGATTTTTTTGCGATGCGTCACTGGCACGGCTTGTGCTTGCAAATGATTTCGATGAATCCACTCGATGGCTTTTTGTAACATGAGCGTCTCCCCGAAGGAAAATTGTAGCCGCATTGTAAGTTAATTCACTCTTGCCGTCACTACCGAGCCGCGCGCGTCAGCAAGCGTCACAATATTTTAAGTCCAGTGACGCTTGCTGACGCGCGCAGCTCGGAAAAAATAATAGCAGCATGCCCACCTAATATTAATCAACAACAATTTTAAGATCTCTCTGAATAAAATGATAAGCACCACTTACTACAAGTAACTCTGGGTGTTCACAATGTAATTGCTTTAACTTCTGAATGCCATTCTCTGCATTTTCATCATAAGCTTGACAGACAGCTTCGAGAATTTTTAATAACAAAGAAACTTCTGTTGTTTGCGGTACTGCAAGTAAGGCAGTAATATACTCTCTTATCATGAGCAGAAGTGCATTATCTTCTGAGCTGCTCAACTCTGCAATTTTTTGCCAAATTTGCGGATGATCTTGAAAATCCTCTAACTGATTGATTAAGTCAACAACGACATTTTCAACGGTGAGGGGGTTATCGAGGATAGTAAAATTTCGTAAAATTTCTCTTCTCTGTGGACAGTCTTTTGCAAGAAATGTCTCATCTAACGTAACAAATGGAATTTTTTGGAGTGCTTCTGAATCTTCTTGTGTCGTAATGACAGCTAATGTTTGTAGCAGTTCCGATTTATCTGCTTGGCAATACTGCTGCACAATTTCAGCGGCTTTTTGCCATTGATTGATTTTCACATACAGATGCACAATATTAGCAACCAAGCCACTGTCATAACTTTCATTTAATGCCATCATTAATTGATCGATAATCGCATTAGCAGGACAGTAAAAATGAGCGCCTGCACTTAATGTCGATAACCAGACACGTGCTCGCCAACGCTCATTCGCTGGATTTGCACTCAGCGTAATATGTGGAAAGAGTCGCTCAATATCAAATTTATTTTGATATTTTGCTAAGTATTTATCTACAACACCCCGAGTAGCATTTTTTACTTTTTCTTGTTGTGCCGACATAGCATCATGATGCACCCTGTAATAATACAGCACGGTAGGCACTGCAATTGCTTTTGTACAATCTGCCATGCGTACCCACATATCTAAATCTTCTGCATATACCAAATTTGCATCATAAGGCCCTACTTTTCTGGCTAATTCAGCACGATATAGAAATGATGCATTGCCTGCGTTGCAAAATAATAAATGTGGTAAGTCAAAACGAATATCACGATTCACAAATAAAAATTTGTCTGTTGCATCAATGCCAGCATAGTAGCTAAATGCATAACCCACATCCGATGCAGCATTGTCTAATGCTTTCACTAATTCTTCTAACCAATTAGGCGATACCACATTATCAGTCGAAGTCCATGTCCAGTATTGCCCTGCTGCTGCTGCAAAACCGTTATTCAATGCGGTTGGCAACCCTTGGTTTGCTTGATTGATAATTTTAATTTTTGGATTTGCGATGGTTTTTAATATTTCTGCTGTTTGATCTTTTGAGCCATCATTGACAATAATCAATTCGAAATCTTGATACGTTTGTTTTAAAAGTGTGTCAATGGCTTCTGGCAAGAAATGAGATTGGTTATAAGTAGGTAAAACGACGCTGACTTTGACGGTTGCTGTCACAGACACGCTCCATGCTCATAATGTATTGCACTGATAAATAAATTACCATGTTAACTCACCTAAAAGCAAGTTTACTTGCTTTTCCTCATCAAATTGTTTTAGGGTAATAGTTTGGTTATAACGCTAGACACGGTGGTAATGTATGAAGTTACTCATTGTCTTAGGAACACGTCCTGAAGTAATCAAGCTTGCACCTGTCATTTTAGAAACAAAAAAGCATAGAAATGTAGAACTTTTGATTTGCTCTGCGGGGCAACACCGCGAAATGCTGCAACAAGCATTAGCCGCATTTGACATTACCCCCGATATCACACTTGATGTGATGCGAGAAAATCAATCTCTCTCAGATTTAACATCTGCGCTCATGCTAGCACTAACTGAGACGTTCAAATGCTATCGCCCGGACTGGATCATTCTGCAAGGCGATACGACAACAGCCTTCATGGCAGCTATTGCAGCCTTTTATTTAAAAATCAAAATTGCGCATGTAGAAGCTGGATTGCGTACTAACAATCTAGCGAGCCCTTTTCCTGAAGAAGCCAATCGTCAATTGATCAGCCGTCTCACGAATTTACATTTTGCTCCCACTGAATCTGCGGCCAATTTTTTGTTAAAAGAAAATATTAACAGCAAAAATATTCTGATTACGGGTAATACGGTAGTTGATGCAATTAAAATGATTGTTAACAAATGGCAACTGTATCCGCCATTATTATCTGAAAAAATTTTATTAATGGCTCAGAAAAATTTTGCGCTTATCACCTGCCACAGACGCGAAAGTTTTGGGCAGCCTTTGTTAGAAGTCTGTCAGGCGTTACTGCAACTTTCAAAAAAATATCCCGATATGCATTGGATTTTACCCGTGCATCCTAATCCCAATGTCTCTGATGTTTTTTATAGAGAATTAAAAAACACAAAAAATATTTTTTTGATTGAGCCTCTCGATTATGAAACCACGTTATTTTTAATGAGTAAAGCACGCATTGTATTAACCGACTCCGGTGGAATTCAGGAAGAAGCGCCCTCTTTTGCGGTACCTGCCGTTGTCATGCGCAATCACACCGAGAGACAAGAAGGCATAGAAGCCGGTTTTGCTATATTGGCGGGAACAGATGCAAATAACATTATTGATGCAACTCGTTACTATCTGGATTTCGCGGATATTCATAGCAATTTAACACAGCTGCCAAACCCTTATGGCGATGGCGACGCCAGCACACGCATTCTGGCTGCTCTGTTAACATATGAAGTTTCTACTGCCATGGCGTAAGGAGTTAACGCCCAACACGCTACTTATGTTGGTTTTATTTCGTTAGACGAACAGCCATCAATCCAACTGGCTTATCGACAGGCTTTGATTGCAGAAAAAATTTCTGACTAGACCCTCTGAGATCCTGGCACGCTTTTTCAAACGTAGCAATAGTCTTATCATTGATCTTATTGACTTCTAATTTTCGCAGAATCTGACAAAGTGCTCCTACAGGGCTCTTTGCAATGGCATCCAATCTTTTTGCAGATTGAATTATTCTAGTAGTCTGTTCTTTGCTTGTTAAGCTTTCATCTTTTCTAATCGCTTGCAGGTTTTTTACAGAGGAATCATTCGGGTCTAAGCGTGAAAGCAGCGCATCTAACACAGCGATAAATTTATCAAATACCAGCAAAGGATCGATATCAAGATCCTCCTCCGAATCACTGTCTTCAATTGCAATATCAGATCCACTCACACCATGTCGACTCAGTTTTTTATTAACATCTATCGCTCGACTTTCGGAGTTTAGCTTTGTCGAGAGATCGGCACTATAATGCGATTGTGATTGCTCAGATACGTTTGCTGCAGCAGCTTTGATCTTGCCATAACGCTGAGCGAATAAAAGTATATTTTGACTTGCTTCAGGATCAAAACTAAGACGCTTATTACCCTTCTTCTTTAAAGAAGAAACATCCTCGCCCACTAGTTGGTCTGGCAATGCGCTCTGACTATGCACGGTATACAATCCAGTAAGATAATAATAGATTGTATAATATACAGGAAAAAGCTTAAGATTTGATTAATCGTGGAAAAAAATGGTCCACTCCCATGTTTTTATGCTTAAATATTGATCTATTTCTTGCCGTAACCCAAAAATATGCGTAAAATTCATGTCCTCTTATTCATTCTAGTCATCCAATCTTAAGGTACCCCATGCTAAAACACTTCATGCTTGCTGCAGCACTGATACTTTCTAGCAATCTCTACGCGGATTGTTCGTTTAAAATTATCAATGATTCAGACCTTGATTTTGCAACACTGAACCCAAGAGGCACCATCGGCGACTTACTTATCCCGCTTTGCACCCAAAACCCAAATAAAGATATGCAAACATTAACAAATTGCGCAAGTCGACCTGATCAAACGCTATATATTTATCCGCACGAAAGCACCACCTGTTCACAAGTCAATAACAAGCCCGTGTATCTACACTTGATAGCAATTAAAAAACAATGTGTATCACAACCGCAAACAACACTAGGTTATGTTGAATTGCATTACCCTACCGATTTTACATGTGAATAATTAGGAAAATTTCGCCCATGAGACATACAAAAAAAATACTTCATTCCCATTTCTTATCTATTATCATTGGTTTTGGCACTGCGTTTTCTGCGTCTACCAGCCAGGCTGATCAAGATACCATTAGTTTATTTCCATTAGACAATTACAATCAATCCATTTCCGCGTGGATCAAACCGAATGATCCGGATTTTGATAAACCATTATTAAATGCCGAGATGCAAAAAAAGCGTTTTGATATTTTCTTAGATCATTACATTGGTTCTTCTTCACCGTGGAATGCAGATTATATCAATAAACTCTTACATCAAGCGCCGCCCAATGATTTTAAAACCGTAGAACAAAGTATTATTACAAATTTTAACAACGATGGTAAATCCGCTGATCAAATTGGTTATGGTGAAAATTTTCATCCTTACACAGCTGAGTGGATCAATGACATCAGTAATAATATTCATATCTCGCAATTAGATGGTTTAACATATCAAAGTCATAATCGTGCTATTGTGGTTGATAACTTGCACGCACGTGTTTTACCGACTGATGATGTGCATTTTTATAGTTATAAACTTGCTGGTCAAGGTTACCCTTTCGATAATTTGCAAATGTCAGCACTGTGGGCTGGTACTCCCGTTTACATCTTGGGCGAATCACGTGACCAAGCATGGATGTTAGTTGTGACACCTGATTTTATTGCTTGGGTGAAAAGTAGTAGCATTGCACGCACGGATAGCTCTTTTATTAATACGTGGACGACTGCTGCCAAAAACAAATTGGCTGCCATTACGCATACAAAAACCAGTTTAATTGATAACAACGGAAAATTTATTTTAAGCGCTTATGTAGGTACTGTATTTCCAGCAACAGCTACGTCAGCCGGTATGGAATTACGGGTTCCCGTTATGGATACTGAACACAATGCAACAATAAAGACAGCATTAGTCAATTCAGACAATGCGGTTACCATGCCACTCACGGCTTCGCCACATACTTTTTCTGCGATCATGAATACAATGATTGGTAGACCTTATGGCTGGGGCAGTATGTATTTTTATAATGATTGCTCAGCAGAATTAAAAAGCTTATTGACACCGTTTGGAATTTGGCTGCCAAGACATTCATCCGACCAAGTCACTGTCGGGAAAATGGTTGATAAGTCAGCTGATTCAACCGAAAATCGCTTGTCCTATTTAATGGCGAATGGTCATCGTTTTTTAACACTGATTTATATTGGTGGCCATGTGGTCATGTATGTCGGTAATTATCCGAATCCCAATAATAATCAAACATGGATGGCAATGACTTATCAAAATGCGTGGGGCATTAGTCCAAATCCACCAACAAGACGATCTGTTATTGGTAAATCTGTTCTTCTGCCGATGTTGTTACAATATCCGGAAGATACCAGTCTCGTTTCACAGGCGGGAAAAAAATACTTTCAAGTGTCAGATCTCAATGAATTGCCGAGTGCCAATGTATTGCTGCAACAACAATCTATTAATTTACGGTCGTTGATGTATCCAGCATCGTTATCTGATTAATAGTTACGTAGGGTGGACAAGCGCAGCGTGTCCACCCTACGACTCACTCAATGGTAAAGTAAAACGAAAAGATGCCCCACCGCCGCTTCTATTTTCTGCCCAGATTTTTCCGCCATGCGCGCGGATAATTTGATAACAGATGGCAAGTCCCAAACCTAATCCTCTTTCTGTCTTTAACATGCGACCACGATAAAATTTTTCAAATAATTTTTCTACTTCGTCTGCCACTATCCCTGGACCTCGATCTTCGATGCTGACGATAACATGATTTTTTTCTAGCATAGCTGAAATATCAATGGGCGAATTAGGTGGTGTGAATTTGATAGCATTATCAATCAAGTTGATAAAAACTTCTTGTAACAAGGTATTATCATAGGGAATAGCGGCTAAATCAGCTGGAATAGTAATATTAACAGGCCGCTTTTCTAGCTTCGTGGCTAACATTTTCATGACAGTCGTCATGGTATCTTGCAGCGAATACGGTTGCTTTTGTAATTTTACTTCTTCGGATTCTAAGTAATTAATTTGTAATAAATTATTGATTAGCCGGCTAAGCTGCTCTGATTCAGCATAAATATTTTTTCCTAATTTCTTAATGGCGGCTGCATTTAATTCCTTAGCCATCTCTATTTGTGTACTTGCAGAACCCATAATAGAGGCTAATGGCGCACGCAGATCATGTGAAACAGCTTGTAAAACGGCGTCACGCACGCGCGTTGTTTCCATTTGTAATGCCGATCTATTGGTTCTTTCTTGCAATCTGTCCACTTCTATAGATAATGCAATTTGATTGACGCATAATTCCAACAGTCGCATTTGTTCAGGCGTAAATAAGCGCTTGGCTCTCGGCTGCACTCTTAATACACCCATGGTGTCTTGTGACCCTAATAATGGCATATAAATTGCATTTGAAAAAGGCAATGTATCTGTTCCGAGCCCAGCTATTTGACCCAGCTCATAAACCCACTGCGCGACACTTTGTTCTTTTGGATCTAACGTTATATTTGTTTTATCCATGGCATGAATTTCAAGATGGTTTTTTTTCGGTAATAATGCAATCACGTCACTAGTAAACGTTTCATCAATATACTTATTACCAATCTCCAGCAATTTATCCGTACCACGCGTATTCGCTAACTGACGACTTAATGTATATAGAGACGATGTTTGATGCTCAATGTATTGCGAAGCTTCTGCTTGACGACGTGTCAGAATAGTCAAATGACTAATCACTTGGGTTACTAATAACATTACCAAAAGCGTAAAGGAATATTCGATATCGGAAACAACAAAACTATAAAATGGCGGAATAAAGAAAAAATCAAACGCTAACACACTTAGCACGGATGCCATGATGGAAGGACCTGTTCGACCATACAAAGCAACACACATCACACCCAATAAGTAAACCATAATCAAATTGGCGGCTTTCATATAGGGAAAAAGTAAAAAATCAATAAACGTAGCGATAGCCACCACACCCACGGCAATCCCATACGTTGCCCATGGCACAACTGGATTCGTTGGCATCCATTTTGGCTGTCTGGTTTTATCAATCTTAGCGGTCATAATGTATATATCGATTTCGCCAGAATTACGCACTAATTCATCGGCTAAACTGCGATGAAATAGACTTTGCCAACGAGGACGTATGTGTTTCCAAATCATGATCTGCGTGACATTCTGATCTCGGGCAAAATTTATAATTTCTTTGACAATATCAAAACCCGATAATACTCGTGTTTCTGCGCCTAATTGTTCCGCAACGCGAAGATGTTGGATTGCGCTATTACGTTGTTCTTCTGATGCTTGATGTTGTGGCGTTACTACATTCACAGCAATCCATTCTGCTTTTGCATTTGCAGCAGCACGACAAGCTGCACGCACAAGTTTCAGTGAGTCCGGCTCAGGACCCACGCACACTAGTATTTTTTCACGTGTTGGCCAAATATATTGTATGCCTTCACCTTGTCGGTATAAAAGTACTTGTGAGCCTACACGTTCAGCAGTAAGACGCAATGCTAATTCACGTAAGGCAATCAAATTGCCTTTACGGAAAAAATTTTTCTGCGCTAACACAGCTTGTTCAGGATAATACACTTTACCTTCTTGCAAGCGTTTTAAAAGATCCTCAGGTGGTAGATCAATCAGCTCGATGGTATCTGCCATTGCCAGCATAGAGTCTGGTACAGTCTCCTGCACTGGGGCATGAATAATTTGGGCAATATCATCACTTAAGCTTTCGATATGTTGCACATTCAACGTGGTATAGACATTAATGCCACGATCTATTAATTCTTTAATATCTTGCCAACGTTTTTTATGACGGAACCCAGGCGCATTGGTGTGTGCCATTTCATCCACGATGATTAGCTGTGGGTTGCGATGCAATGCTCTATCAATATCGAGCTCCACTAATGTATTGCCGTGATAATCAATCACTTGACGTGGCAATACTTCCAAATGTTCTAATAGCGCGTTAGTTTCTTGACGACCATGTGACTCTGCGACACCCACCACGACATCAATCCCTCGCGCGGCTTGAGTCAGTGCATCTTGCAACATCGTGTAAGTTTTACCAACACCGGGAGCGGCACCGAGATAAATTTTCAGTTTACCTCCTTGCGCTTGATGCTGCTCTTCTTGTACGCGTCTTAATAACACATCGGGATTCGGTCGTTCGTTTTCCATGTGGATGATAACTCTCGCGATGACAGCAATAAGTATTTACCCTAAGAATGCGTTGTATTTTCAATCATCAATAGATATAATGATCTAAAATCACTCAATTAGAGACTAGAAAATGTCAAGCACTAGAAAACCGCTTGTTTTTAATGATAAAACCGCTGAAAAGATCTATCACGACCTTCTCCAAAATCCTCCTAAAAATCTCATAGATGATCCCAGATATCAAGAACTACTAGGTCGCTACAGTGATTTTTCTACTGAAGCATATTACGTATTAATCCCTCTTTACATGCACTTAGGCGAATATGAATTAGCACTACGAAAGGTGCGCGCCGCTGAAAAAATAGTGGGAATAAATTTTACTTATTTTCTTGATCACAGCATACCTGTAAACATGCGTGAAGAATTTTTGTTTTCAGCCAATATGATTGATCGGCTAGAGTTATTAGAAATTAATCGTATCACAACTTTAAGAGACGCCAATCATTTTGGTAAAATAGTCATCGGTAATTTATCAGATGAGCTTCTTGTAACTTCTAATAATTACGATTGCCTTATTGCACCCTCCATTGAAAATGATATCAGAGCATTACTTGATGAGCGTTTTGCTGATTTTAGCCGACGTTTAGTCACTTATGTAGAAGCCTTTGTGAAAGACTTATTAGAATATCCTAAAAATACAGGACACACATTTCACGCTACTTCTCATTTTTATTCCGCTACACAAACGTTAGGTGAAAATATTCAAGAGCAAGTCATCAAAAAAATAACCATGCATAAACCTGATCCACGGATTTGTTTATCGGCTGTAGAGAGTTTCGAGAGCCTATTAAAAGAGTTTCTCACGAAACTAGAAGAAGGTCATAGCAAGCAATATTTAGGGCGTTTTTGTGCCTTTTTCAGTATGGAAGCCCCGGCCTCTTTAGAGGCGGTGAAAGCCATTAATTTTCGTAAAATTATTTGCGACGGCATGTTTATTGCGTATCGTAATCAACTACAAAATTCTGCAGATCATGATCTTGCTAATTTTTGCAATGATAAACAAAATTGTGTTTCATTGCGCCATATGGATGCCATGGAAAATGAAATCTTGCAGAGAGCGTTTAATAATAATCGCGGATACTTGATAGCGGGTTTAAAAAATCGTTATCAAAGCATGTATCCTGAAAGAGTAAAACATTTTGAAAAGAAAGTCACAACAGCTTATCACACGCTTTTAGCAACTAGAACTGATAATGAGTTAATCGCACTGATCACTCTCGGCCATAATCCGCTGGATGTTGCCAAAGAAGCTATTGCACGAGTAAAAATAGCGCCTGCTAAAATTGAGTTGATAGATTACGTGAAAAATGCGGTCGCTAATATGCAATCTGACTCTTCTTGGAAAGCACAATGGCTTACTGAAATTGAGCACGAAGCTCAATCTGTTCTTAATATCAGTGCAGCAACCACTGCCTCATCAATGCGATACATGCGTTAAATCATCCTAAGCCCACGTCTCTCACCGTGTTTGTTGCGGTGATTGAACGTGATGCGGAAAATAGTTATTTAGCTGCGAATAGCGTGCGAAAACAGATTTAGCGGATTGATAGGGTTGTGTTATAGGAAATAGCATTGATAATTCCTATAGGCAATTTCGCTAACCATCTTATATAATCACCCCATCAGTTATGTTGACAAGGAAGTTGTCATGAAAAAAATCGTGATGTCTGGCGCAGTTTTTTCCTCTCTGCTCCTAAACGCCACTGTTGTTATCGCTGGGATAGATAATAAAATCTCACAACCAACGACCACATTACAATGTGATCCCTACATCCATTATGCCTGCTTCGACAAATCGCTAGGCGAAAATTTCTGGACTCGGCTTTGGCGTTATTATCAGTTAGAAATGGGCCATGCAGCAGCACCTGCCGATCCCAACGCCCCTTCATCCCATCGAGTGGGATGGCCAGCGACTCCCGAGTCTACACCACCCATGCCATTTACTGAATGGCCTTATGGTGCTACTACCTCAATTGGAGTAAGCCGCCCCAATTCGGTAGACAGTCCTCTTATGACGAGTATTGCTAATACATCGGCTGGCAAATGGCTGCAGCGTAACAACATCCAAATTTATGGCTGGGCTAATGCCGGCGGCAACGTTAGCAGTAACACTGTAAAACCGGGTGGCAATGCACCGATAGCATATATGTATACGCCTAATCAACTGCAGTTGGATCAGCTTGTTCTCTATATGGAGCGCGTGCCCGATACGGTACAAACAGACCACCTCGATTGGGGATTCCGACTGTCTGGACTGTATGGTGAAAACTACCGCTATACAACTGCATATGGCATTTTTAGCAATCAGCTTTTACATAACAACGCCGTTAATGGTTATGACGTTCCAATGGAGTACGGTGAATTATACATTCCACAGGTTGCTGAAGGGCTGCTCTTACGTTTTGGACGTTATATATCTATTCCTGACATCGAAGCACAACTTGCGCCGAACAACTATATGTACTCCCATTCAATGACCTACAGTTTCGACAACTATACTAACGAAGGTATTGTTGGCAGCTTAGCGCTTACCAAAAATTTTATCGTACAACTTGGTGTAGTCGAAGGATCGGATACGGCTATATGGAATGGAGGTCAACGAGTCACTAATCCCGCTCCGAATCCGTTATATCCTGGCTCAACATTTCTAAAAGATCCCGGTGCTCAACCTTCGCTTGTGGCTTGCATGCGCTACACTTGGAACAATGGCAATGATACGATTTATCCTTGCATGGATGGAATCAATAGCGGCCGATGGGGTTACAATAATCTGCAGTGGTATGGATTAACTTATTACCACAAGTTCAACGACAAGTGGCATATCTCGTACGAAATCTATGAGACACATCAAAACAATGTGGCTAACCTAAATAATCCCATTGCAGCTGCCGCCATTGCCGCGGGAGGTACGCCATTCTCACCACAGTACATGCCTTTCAATGCACCTAATGCTGCACAGTGCAGTAACCCATCTAGCCTTACCTGCACTACAAAAGCGGTTGGTACCGTGGCTTATATAAATTATCAATTTTCGCCGCTCGATAATATCTCATTCAGACCTGAATTTTTTGATGATGAACAAGGGCAGCGCACAGGTACGAAAACCCGCTACGTCAATTTCGGAATAGGCTGGCAACACTGGTTATCACCGCAAGTCGAACTCCGTCCTGAAATTGACTATGACTATGCGCTTGACCGGAATGCATTTAATGGCAACGCGAATGTCGGAACCGCTCCCAATAGACATTACACCGCACTTGGAGCGATGGATATTATCGCGCATTTCTGAAAACCGCAGGGTGGGAAAAGCACAGAAATGTAGCCCGTATGCAGCGTAGCGTAATACGGGATGGTGTACGCAAAATCCCATATTACGCTACGCTGCATACGGGCTACATTGACATCAAATGCTCTGCAATCGGCCCTAAGGCAAGTACAGGGAAAAAAGTCAACGCACCCAAAACAATCGTCACACCAATCAGAAATACAATAAATAACGGCGTATGTGTTGGCAGAGTTCCTAAATTACTTGGGGTAATTTTCTTTCTCGCCAGTGATCCTGCAACGGCCAACACAGGGATGGCAATCCAGTA
Source organism: Gammaproteobacteria bacterium (assembly GCA_013286085.1). Taxonomy (GTDB): domain Bacteria; phylum Pseudomonadota; class Gammaproteobacteria; order DSM-16500; family DSM-16500; genus UBA5158. The sequence goes on from JABDGK010000020.1 coordinate 32,664, forward strand.
TCTCCCTAATAGCATAACGATGCCGCCCAACATATTATAGAAAGGTGTATTAGCATGTAATCCAGCAAAAGCACTACCATTATTATTCATCATCGATGTAAATGCATAAAGAATTTCAGTAAACCCGTGTGCGCCTGGATTAGCAATAGCATCAGTACCAAGATGCGTCGCCGATGCAACAGCGGTACAAAACAACACGACAAGCGGCATGAGTAAAACAGCAAAAGAAGCCATTTTCATTTCATATGCTTCAATTTTTTTGCCTAAGTAAGTGGGCACGCGTCCCACCATAAGACCGGCAACAAAAACAGCAATAATGACCAACATCAACATGCCGTATAAACCAGATCCCACACCACCAAACACTACTTCGCCTAAATGCATTAGCCAAAGAGGCACGAGACCACCCAAAGGAGTATAGGAGTCCAGCGTGGAATTCACAGAACCATTCGATGTTGCAGTGGTAATGGCAGTCCAAAGCGCTGAATTAACAATACCAAAACGCGTTTCTTTGCCTTGCATATTTCCACCCGGATAAAGATCGTGTTTTGGCGCTTGATCAATACCCAGTGGCGCGAACGCGAGATTACCTTGTTGCTCAAAAATAGCGGTAGCAAATACCATGGGAATAAACAGTAACAACATGGTAATTAATATCGCCCATCCTTGCCGTCTATCATTCACCATCACGCCAAAAGTATAACAAAATGCCGCTGGGATCAGTAATAACGCTAACATTTCAATAAAATTCGTTATCGCATTGGGGTTTTCAAAGGGATGCGCTGAGTTAGCATTAAAAAACCCACCGCCATCCGATCCTAATTGTTTAATGGCAATCTGTGAAGCAACAGGCCCCATGGGAATGACTTGCTCGGTTACCGTTTTGAATTGACTCTTTGTACCAACCTGTGTCGCTTGTTCGGCAGGTGATAGTTGATAATGAATAGGCTGAATTAAATCGATTTTTTGATAGGGTTTAAAATTCTGAATAACACCTTGGGAAGCAAGAACAACAGCAATAATAAACGAAAGCGGCAATAAGATATAAAGCGTTCCCCTGACTGTATCTACCCAAAAATTACCTAAGTCTTTGGTTTCCCGACGTGTTAACCCCCGTATAAAAGCAATTAACAATGACATACCTGTTGCAGAAGAAAGAAAACACTGCACCGTAATAGCAGTCATCTGCGTAAAATAACTTAACGTCGTCTCACCACTATACGCTTGCCAACTGGTATTACTTGCAAAGCTCACTGCTGTATTGAAAGCGAGATCAGGCGCTACAGCAGAAAATGTTTGTGGATTGAAAGGCAAATATCCTTGCATACGTTGAATAACATAAACAGCAAGCAAGCCAAATAAATTAAAAATCAGCATAGCAGATAAATACGCTTTCCAATCCATGTCTTTCGTCGGATTAATTGCACAAATACGATAAGTGGCATTTTCTAGCGGCTTGACCAACCAACTTATTCCGCAAGATTTCCCTTCGTATACTCTCGCCATGTACCAACCTAATGGTTTGACGAAAACCAACATCACGACAAGAAATAAAATAATCTGTTCAATTCCATTTAAAGTCATTATGACAGAGCTCCATATCGTTTATGTAGTTCTAGATTGATCTCAAGTACATTAATAAATTTTTCGCCCGCAAGCCCTGCAAAAGGCGCTTGTGCATTTTTTTGTAATATTTGTTCTATCGCATTTTTTAAGTCGGCGGGGTTACGCTTTAAGTTATTCGCCCATTTAGCAGCAACACGATCAAGCTGAAATTCGGCATTTTGTAAAGTAATATGAGGATCAAGTCCTGAACCACTGGTTGTCACAAAATCGCCCGGGACATCTTGTAGAACAACATCAGGATGGTCTTGACGCCACATATCAAAAAAAATAGATTGAATATCTACACCAGAGCCAACAAGTTCAATGGTAGTGTCGGTTTTACCATTCACTGTGCGACTCACTGCAGCAGGAAATTTACCCGGATTTTTTTTAGATAAATTCTGAAAAAAAACAACGGCTACATCTGCCGCTTTTGGCTGAGAGTGGGCAACAACCGCTGCGTGCGCCTTCATCCACGTATCAACATAAGCAGCGTGCAGTGGATCTGCATTCACCCAAGCAGTAACAAGCGAATGATGAAGCGTTGCCCATTGTGCCACGATATGGTGTTTACCCTGAAAAGTATCTTGTTGAAACCATTTTGCAAGATCAGGCGCAACAGATTTTCCATTTTGATATTTTGCAATGGGTCCCAGTGTACGCGCAATACGATCACGTAATGCATAGTTAGAAGCTGCTAATGCTGAAGAAGCCGATGCGGATGCATCATAGGATGCTGCAGACGGACGCGGTTGAAAATATTCTTCTTTCGTAAATGGCTGTGCAATCAGCTGAGATCCTATTACCTTACCATCCGCATCCTGCAAAAGACTGCCGTTTGATTGAAAAGGAAAAACTGTTTGTCCAATGATCCATAAAGCAAATGGATAAATGCCACAGATAATGACGACAAGAATTGTTAGCAGAAAAACACTTTTTGAAAGAGATTGCCACATGTGTAGATTTTCCCTGTATTAGGTTCTGTCTTTCTAATCTGAGCCGCGACCGTTAGGGAGCGTATATGCGCTTGCTGACGCGCGCGGCTCGGTACGAGACAGAATTAGCGTCAATTTTCTAACTAACCCAATTTAAATTTACCATTATAATATCAATTAATTTAATACCCACAAACGGCAATATCACACCGCCCAGCCCCCAAAAAAGCAGATTCCTACGTAACAGCGCATCTGCACCGAGCGCTTGATAACGAATTCCATTCAGTGCGACAGGAATCAAGGCGGGAATAATTAATGCGTTAAAAATCACAGCCGATAAAATGGCAGAAGTCGGTGAATGTAAATGCATAATATCAATGACACTCAACCAAGGTAACGTACTGGCAAAAAGCGCTGGAATAATCGCAAAATATTTGGCGACGTCATTCGCGATTGAAAACGTAGTCAATGAACCACGCGTTATTAACAGTTGTTTGCCGATTTCTACTACTTCAATTAACTTGGTAGGATCACTGTCTAAATCAACCATATTCGCAGCTTCTTTTGCGGCTTCCGTCCCTGCATTCATAGCCACAGCAACATCTGCTTGCGCAAGTGCCGGAGCATCATTGGTGCCATCACCCATCATGGCGACTATCTTTCCTTCTGCTTGTTCTTTACGAATGTATTCGAGTTTTTTGGCCGGTGTGACTTCCGCAATATAATCATCAACACCCGCAAGTGCTGCAATTGCCGCTGCGGTGCGAGGATTATCGCCGGTGATCATGACAGTCCTAATTCCCATTCTGCGCAGACGCGCAAAACGTTCATGGATATGCGGTTTTAAAATATCCTCTAAAACCACAACACCCACAATCATATTACCCTCTGCCACCAACAACGGCGTCGCGCCTTTATTTGCCGTGCGCTCTACTAATGCATCCAACTCAGTGGGGATAGTCCCGCCATGGCTCTTCACAAATTTTATAATGGCATCAGGCGCACCCTTTCTTATTTTGCGGCCATTCGGTAAATCAACACCACTCATACGCTCTTGCGCTGTAAATGGGAGGAATATTGATTTTTCTGGAACGTTGATTGGCATTTTGCTTTGCTTTTCATACAGCTTTAAAATACTTTTTCCTTCGGGTGTATTATCTGTCGCGGATGCCTGTGCCGCCATCATACCCACATCATCCATTGCATATTTTCCAACAGGAATAAATTGTGTAGCACTGCGATTTCCTAATGTAATCGTGCCGGTTTTATCGATTAACAGAACATCAACATCGCCTGCCAACTCAACAGCTTTACCACTGTTCGCAATAATATTCG
>JABDGK010000021.1 GCA_013286085.1 Gammaproteobacteria bacterium
GTGCATAGACTTCGCTAGACAAATGCGCGCAGAAGGTTTTTCAGGACGACGAAACTATAAGGAATACATCATGCGTATTGAATACGATGTAAAATTAGATTTTAAAGACGTTTTAATCAGACCCAAGCGCAGTATCTTACAATCGCGATCTGAAGTATCGTTAGAGCGCGAATTTCGTTTTAAGCATTCAGGTGTGAAATGGAAAGGTATTCCTGTTATTGCAGCGAATATGGATCACACTGGCACACTGGCGATGGCGCGTGCCTTAGCTGAACATCAATTAATGACAGCGTTAGATAAATTTATTTCGTTGGAAGATTGGGTGCGATTTGCAAAAGATCATCCTGACGCGTTGTCTTCTTGCTTTGCATCCATTGGTATTAGTGAGCAGGATTTTGATAAGCTGGCTGAACTATCCAAAGTCGTGAATTTTTCTTATATCTGTTTAGACGCAGCAAATGGTTACACTGAAAAATATGTGGAATTCTTAGCGCGGTTGCGTAAAGCGTATCCCGGAAAAGTGATCATGGCAGGAAACGTGGTGACCGGTGAAATGGTTGAAGAATTAATTCTTTCGGGTGCTGATGTTGTAAAAATTGGCATTGGTCCAGGTTCTGTTTGTACAACGCGCGAAAAAACCGGCGTTGGCTATCCACAATTGTCAGCGATTATCGAATGTGCTGATGCTGCGCATGGCTTGGGCGGGCATGTCGTTGCGGATGGTGGTTGTGTCACACCGGGTGATGTCGCGAAAGCATTTGCTGCCGGTGCTGACTTTGTGATGTTAGGTGGTATGTTTGCGGGTCATGATGAATGCTCTGGTGATGTTATCGAAGAAAGTGGCCGTCGCTTCAAACGTTTTTACGGCATGAGTTCAAAAGAAGCGATGGAAAAACATCATGGTGCTGTTGCAGAGTATCGTGCTAGCGAAGGTCGTTCTGTGAATGTGCCTTATCGTGGTCCTGTTAAAGATACTATTTTAGATATTTTGGGCGGTGTGCGTTCTACTTGTACTTATGTTGGTGCACAACGTTTGAAAGAGTTATCAAAGCGCACAACATTTATCCGCGTGACTAAACAGCTCAACGAAATTTTTGTGCCTTATCAAACCAGCACAAACAAATAGAAAATCGCTTGACGGCAATGGAGAGATCCATTACATTGCCGTCTCTTCTTTTATCTCATCACTATTTATCCCCATTTATTGAATCGTCTATACGATTGCTATATCATACCGATTCTTTTTTACTCGGAAGAAACAAATTTTAACCAGGAAGATGTGGATAAAAAACAGCACAGTGATCATAAAAGTTTACAACAAGAATACAGGTTATAGGAGTTAGATCATGTTTAAAAAATTATTAATTGCAAGCGCAGTATTGGCCATCACAAGCAATGTTGCTTTGGCTAACGGCGGCGCGCCTTATGTCGGTCTTGGTACGGGCGTTATTGCTAACACAGCTAGCACCACAAGTTACAGAGGCGTACCCGGCATCTTATTTGTGGGTTACGGCGCAGGCATGGGTCAAGGCCTTTATCTTGGCGGTGAAGTTTTTGGAACGCTTGGTGCCATTACTGCTAAAGACAATGGGTTAAAATCCACTTATAACTATGGCATTAGCTTTATTCCAGGATTGATGATTAGCGATCATACGATGGGTTTTGCACGTTTAGGTTTAGCACGTACCCACTTTACACCGAAAGGTAATATAAAAAGTACTACCGCGAGCGGTGTGCAAGTCGGTTTAGGTTTGCAAACTAGCTTGACTCAAAATTGGGATTTACGTGGTGAGTATACTTATACCGCAAGCAAAAATATTAGCGGATTAGGTCGTCCAAGCACAGATGCAGCGACAGGTAGTTTAGTTTATAAGTTTGATTAACACGAAGATACCCATCTAGTACTACACCGAGCCGCGCGCGGCTCGGTAGTGCATTCAAGCTTGCATTGCTAATATAGTGTTATTCTTATATGATTTCTGTTTGTTTGAGTTGTATAACTCGCGGAATAATGGGAGAAGAGGATGTTAAAGAAATTATTAAGCGCTATGTTAAGCGCAGCACTGTTGATGAGCGCAAGCACCTCATTTGCGCAACCAGGCGTATATCTGGGCGCAGCACTGGGTGCGAATCAAGGCTCTTGGAGCGTGCGAGATAACAAAGGTAACAATTATGGTTTCGGTACTCGAGGTGCTATTGGCACATTGCTTGCGGGTTATGCATTTAATGCAGACCATTTTTATTTGGGTGTAGAAGGTTTTGCTACTGAAGCGAGTAATAAAAGTGGCACCAAGGCCATCAGTAACACAGTAACACGCTACATAAGACAAACGTATAGCTATGGTTTAGGTGTGCTGCCAGGATTTATCATCAATGATGGCGCCATTGTTTTTGCCCGTGTCGGCGCTGTGCGCAGTCATTTCCAAGTTCGTGACAGTTCGCCGAGTTTAACTGTTAGTAATGCGCCTACACAAACAGGTGCGCAAGTCGGTGCAGGTATTCAAATGGCGATTTCACAGGGTTTTGATTTACGCGGTGAATACGTTTATTCAACATATAATAGCTATAGCAATACCAATGGTCGTTTTACCCCGCGCGACAGTCAAGTTAATTTAGGCGTTATTTATCGATTAGGTTGAGTAGCTTGCTTACCCAGATGGCTACTATGCTATTTGGGTTTTCTTTATATTCTTGTTGGAGGTTGGCATGAAGGGAATCAATCGTTTAACACTGGGTGTATCAAGTATCGCTCTGTTCATGATGAGCCATCTGGTTAATGCGGCGATGCCAGTGCCATTTGGATGGTATTTGGAAGGCAATCTTGGCAAATCTTACACAAATAAAATATTTCCGGGTCGTGTCCAAAATACCGGACTTGGTTGGAATGTGAATGGCGGCTATAAGTTCACGCAATACGTTGCTGTGGATGTTGGCTTGACGCGTTATGCGCAGGCGCGTGTGCAGACTTTTCAGGGTACAACGGTTGCGACAGATTCGCATTATTCTTATGACATCGCTGGCAAATTCATATTACCTCTTGCTCATAGTGGCGCAGAGATATTTGGTAAATTAGGCATTGCGCGTATTAATTCATATACGTCTTTGACAAACCAAGGCGCTGCACAAGCACAAGGGTTTGTTTTCAATACGGGTGTGCATAGCTCTAGTGGCGCTTATTTTGGCGCAGGTGCGGATTTTGCGGTGACGCCAAATATTTTGACCAATGTACAATGGATGCGTGTAACAGGTAGTCGTGCAACGGGGCGTGCGGATTTGGCGTCTGCGGGCTTGTCTTATATTTTTTAAAAGTAGTCCGTATTTCTGAGCTATCCCCACGAATTTTTCATTCCCCAGTCAATTGCTCTTAGGGCGGTTTCAACACTGATGGGGAATGAAAAATTCGCGGGGATAGCTCAGGGCGAAGCGCAATCCGGGCTACGAAAAAATTTTTGTTAACCAGTCTGCCATATCGCGAATTTCTTTTTCATTTACACTGTGAGCCATCTGATAACTATGCCAAGAGGTTGCTAATCCCAGACGGTTTAATGTGTCACAGCTTTCTAATCCTATGGTGTAAGGAATAATGGGATCTTGTGTGCCATGGGCTACAAAAATAGGTGTGGTTTGATTTGCTGGGTGTATTTCTGGTTTTGATGTAGGCAGGTAGCCAGATAATGCCATAATTCCAGCCAATTTATGCGGAAACGCTAATCCTGTCATTAATGCAATCACAGCGCCTTGTGAAAAACCAGCGAGAATAATTTTTTCAGAAGGAATGCCGCGTTCATTTTCTCGCGCAATCAACTTCTTTAATTCATCGATTGATTCAGTCATGCCATTCATATCAACACGCTGATGAATATCCATTGAGGTAATGTCATACCATGCCGGCATAATATAACCATTATTGATAGTTACGGCTTTTAATGGTGCATTTGGGAAAACAAATCGGAGAGGTTTAGATGAAGGTAAATGTAATTCAGGCACAATGGGTGCAAAATCATTACCATCGGCTCCCAAGCCATGGAGTAAAATAACGGTGCCGATGGGTGACATAGAAGGATTAATTTCAATGGTGGACAATAAATTATTCGTTGATGTCATTATAAATACCTAAAAAATAGTTATCTTTCTTATAGCTCTTGCTTAGCGGAATGGGAAATAGTAATCTTTACCAATAAATTCGCAAGTTAATTCATGGATGTCTGTAGTTCGTCAAATAAACTAGAGACAAAAAACCAACTTTTTGGTGGTGAAAAAGGAATAAGATGATGAAGAAGCACATTAAGTCGACCGCAGGCGTTACCCTCTTAGAAATCATGTTGGTGTTGGCAATCGCATCCATGGTTATTGTTATGTCCATTCGTTACTATCAGAATGCAACCAACGCTAACAATACGAATGCTATTTTGTCTGAAATTCAGAATATTACTGCAGCGGCTGATGGTTTAGCGCAAGGTACCGGCACTTATTCAGCGGCATCCAATGCTTCTGTAGCAACAGTGGCTGGTTCCACAAACATGGTGACACCGTATGGTGCAGCGAGCACAATTTCGATCGGAACAGCGAGTGGTTCAACTTATGCCGTGACAGTAAGCGCCATTCCCATTTCGGTTTGTATTTCGCTATCAGCGAAGCTGAAATCTAACACGAAATTTACTTCGCCAACCTGCGCAGCGAAGTCCGGTACAGGTAACACTTCCTTGACCTATACTTACAACGCATCGAGCTGATATTGTAAAAATAAAAAACCATGGCACATGCCATGGTTTTTTTTCGCCTAGCGTTTTATTTTGTTGTGATGAATTGGCATGTTTGTAAGCTAATGCGGCATTGCAAAATATTCTTGTTTAGTTTGTGCCAGGCGAGCGATGTTGTATCAGCGGTGAGATTTTCTTTGGTAAGAAAAACCCCCAGGTAAGTATTATCTTTTTTATCGTCGCCGTTATAGTAGCAATGTGCTTCGCCTTCCGGTGCGTCTTTCATCCATTCGGCTAACGCGAAATTTTGGACGTTATTTTTGAAGTAGGCTAATGCAGATGGAGATATGAGTGAGCCACTATCTAGATTCAATGGTTGCCAGCCGTGCCAAAAGCCGGCTTTAATTTCAGCAATAGTTGGGCAAGGTTCTGCAAAGCTAGTCGTCGCAGTCAATAATAGACCGATAAAAAATAATTTTTTAAACATGATTTGTTTCCTGTAATTGAGAATTTTGATTTTTAAATGGGGGGAGGGAACTGTAGGGTGGACAAAGCGCAGCGTGTCTACCGAATAATGGTGGACACGCTGCGCTTTGTCCACCTTGCGATTTATTCAACAGATATTGGCAGGAGGCGCAATCTTGCGCCAAATCACCAATCTAGTCAATCAGCTTTTTAAGCTAGTTTTGCTGCTGCGCGCAACATATCCGCTTTATCCGTTTTTTCCCAGCCGACATGTAAATCTTCCCGACCAAAGTGACCATAACTCGCCGTTGGTAAATAGATTGGATGAAGCAAATCGAGCATTTTAATGATGCCATAGGGCCGAAGATCAAAGTGTTCTCGAATTAATTGGATGATGAGACTATCTGCAATTTTCCCCGTGCCGAAAGTTTCAACATGAATGGCAATAGGTGCCGCTACGCCAATTGCATAAGAAATCTGAATTTCACAGCGTTCAGCAATGCCTGCGGCGACAATATTTTTTGCAACATAGCGACCCGCGTAAGCGCCGGAGCGATCCACTTTCGAAGGGTCTTTGCCAGAAAAACAACCGCCACCATGTCTTGCCATGCCGCCATAGGAGTCAACAATAATTTTTCGCCCAGTTAAGCCGCAATCACTTAATGGCCCGCCAATGACAAAACGACCTGTGGGGTTAACAAAAAAACGGGTGTTTTTTGTTAGATAATGATCGGGAATAGTAGGCTTAATAATTTCTTCAACCACGGCTTCAACAAGGTCATGTTGCGCGATATCAGGATCATGTTGGGTGGATAACACAACGGCATCAACGCTGGTTGGTTTGCCATTGACATAATGAAATGTAATTTGGCTTTTTGCATCGGGGCGCAGCCAAGGCAGTTTTTTTGTTTTGCGAAGTTTGGCTTGTTGCATCATGAGTCGATGAGCATATGTAATCGGTGCCGGCATTAGCACTTCTGTTTCATTGCTTGCATAACCAAACATTAAGCCTTGATCGCCAGCGCCTTGATCTTCTTTTTGGCTTCTGTCGACACCTTGAGCAATATCGGGTGATTGCTTACCAATTGCTGACATGACGGCACAGGATTGCCAGTCAAACCCCATCTCGGAGCTGTTATAGCCAATTTGTTTGATCACATCGCGGGTAATATGGTCAACGTCAACCCAGGCGGAGGTGGTAATTTCACCACCGACTAATACCATACCTGTTTTAACAAATGTTTCACAGGCAACACGCGCATGGGGATCCTTCGTTAAAATCGCATCAAGAATTGCATCGGAAACTTGATCGGCAATTTTATCGGGATGACCCTCAGAAACAGATTCTGAAGTAAAAAGAAAATCATTTTCCATGGGATTTTTTATCCTTCAGCCGTGTGGGTGGTTATTTTATGCCACAAAAGGTATGTGATATGGCGCAGATAATCAAACGAGATTTTGACATTGAGTTTGCTCGTGCCTTGTTGGCGTTGCGAAAAATAAATAGGGATTTCGCGAATGTGGTGACAATGACATTTAATAATGATTTCTAAACCAATTTTCCAGCCAATAGGCTTTAATGTGTCACCCGCTAATAATGTTTGTTTGCGAATAGCTAAGAAGCCTGATAAGGGATCTTTGACAGGGATACGCAAAAAGAATTGTGCAATCCATGCGGCGAGTTTAGAGGTAAAAACGCGTGTAATAGGCCAGCTTGGATCTGTGCTACCGCCAGGAATATAACGCGAACCAATGACAGCATCCACTGTCGGATCGTTTAAAATCGTTAACATGTCGGGAATTTTTTCGGGAGGGTGGCTTAGGTCGGCATCCATTGTAATTAAAATAGGATATTGTGCAGCATCATAGCCATCAAGAATGGATTGGCTTAAATCCCGTTTTTTGCCATGCCGAGTAAGCAGTTTTAGCCAAGGGTATTGTATAGAGAGCTGTTTAGCAACAGCGAGTGTATTGTCTTGGCTGTTGTCATCCGCAAGGATGACTTCGAAATCACGTGAGCCAAAATTAACCTGCGCAATACGCTTTACTAAATTCGGAAGATTGTTGGCTTCATGATAAGTTGGAATGATGATAGAAAATCCATCGTTACTCACGATGTGCATTGTTAATCCCTTAATTTATTTACCCTACACCTTACATTGAAATTTCTTCGTACATTATCGCATATATATTGCAAACACAATTCTTGATTGTTTGTCGCTTGCTAGTTGCAAGTTGATCAGGCAATCTACAGGATGTTTTGTCAGCGAGGTGTGCATGAGTTTAGTGCAGGTGAAAAACATTTTTTGGCGTTGCCTAAAAAACGTAGCGTTCTTTCTTGTGTTATGGGGCGTGGTACTTGCTGTTAACTTTCCTGTTATATCGTTTGATATGATGTATTTTGAGCAACCCGTGCTTTACTTGGTGAATCAAAAAATAACGTCATTGCATGATTTGCTGAATGTCTATTTGCATCCTATGATGCTTGATGTGCTCTCCATCCCATTTTTTCGACCGTCTGGGCATTTTCTTGTGTATCAAGTTATCACGTTGTTTTTAGATTGGCATAACACACGTGGTTTTTTAGTTGTTAATTTCTTTTTCCTCGCATTAGCTTGCTGCATGATAATAAAAGTATATCGTTTATTGTTTCCTCGATATGTTGTGGGAGGTTATATTGCGTGTGGAATTTATTTAATGCATCCAGCGTTAATGTTGTCACGACTTTCGCCTATGCATTTTGAATTTGCAAGCGTGTTCTTTTTTCTAGTAGGCTTGTATTATTTTATCTTATTCTGCCAAAAAAATTCGCTTGGTTTGAATAACGTACATCAACAAAAATTGCAGCATCACGCATTACTTTTATTGAGTATTTTGTCTTATTTTATTGCCACCACTTTTAAAGAAGTGACAATTATATTAGGGCCTATTGTGGTGATGTATTTATTAATTTCACTTTACAATAAGCAAAAATTTTCTGCTTATTTTTGCATGCTCTATCGCCATCGTGAAATGGCTGGTCTTATTGTTCTTTATGGCGTCGTTTCAATCACTATCGCGCTGTATTTTATGTTGATGTGGCCGACATTAACACATCCATTGCAAAATCATGGGATCATAGCTGCAATGCCAACGGTATTAAATAAATTACTTAAAACAGTATTTGCGTTGCCCTCTACTGTTTTTACCGGTGCTTCTTTTGATGTGAAATCGTTACTCTGGGAAGTTGTTATTTTTCCCCCGCTGGTCCAGAAAGCGTGTTGGTTGTTGGACAGTTTATTATTGGTAAGTGGTTGTTTACTTTATATCAAACACAGTCAATCGACAGTGGATCGAACTTATAAAAAATCTTTTCTGTTTTTGGGGGTGGCGGCTGTATTGAGTCTCATTCTGCCAGTTACTTGGAGTCATGCGATGCCCTGGCATTTAGCGCTGAGCTTGGTTTTTGTTAGCATGGCGATGGGGTTTTGTGTTGAATATGTCTGTTGTCGTCTAATGCCAAATAGTATGTGGGTTACTGTTGTCGGCAGTATTGTTGCTTTGGCGTTAGGTTTAATGACGATTACGGTGATGAATGCTAATATTCAATTCATCAAACAGACAAAGGCGTTTTTTGCTTTGCAGCTCGATCGCAATGCGGTATTACATCCACCTGCTATTAAAAGCCAATTAAATGCGGACAGTGTTCTTGTAGTTGAGGATAGCAGCGTACACAGTGATTATCATCTTGGCGATAGTATTTATCCTGTAGAGTTGTACGGATCTGTCGATATTCATCGATTGCTGCCAGTGCGAGGGTTTTATGAGTTTCCTTTTGTTTATGGCGGTACATTATTCCGGTGGGCTTATTTGATGCCTGCATTGCAAGAACAGGTCTATCCATTCCAGGTTGAACAAATGCAAACAGTATCCGACACAATACTTTATTTATGGTTGCAGCATGATAAAAATATTTTTTGTTTGGGTTACGATAAAAAAGCAGAGTGGGTTGATCGTACAACTGCCTTTAAAAAAAATTTGTTGCTCGAAAAAATAAGACGCCATTTAACAGTCAATCGATATTATACGACGCCAGCTTCAGTCAGTAATAATGCCAATGTTATTGCAAAAATGAAAACAGTAGTCAATGTGGAGTCTTGTGAGTTTGTATGCGATAAAACGCAACAGTGCAAAGGATTTATTTATGAACCTAAATTAAATGGTTTATTTGCAAGTTGTTATTTTTATGGGATTGAACGCAAAGAAGGCGTAAATAAAGCATGTCAATCTTGTCATAATTTTATTAAAACTCAGGCGATCGTTTAGTGTTTGGCTCTGATGTTGAGGATTGATGGGATGAATAAGTATGTGATTGGAAAAAATATAGCATTGCTATTGACGATACTGATGCTTGTATGGGTTGTTAATTTGCCGATATTTCACTCCGGCATGTTGTATATTGAGCAGCCGACAATTTATTTGGCTAATAGCCATATTCATTCTTGGCATGATTTTTTAAATGTGTATTTACAACCAAAGTTGCTTGATCCGGCCGTGCCATTTTTTCGGCCATCGGGTCATTTTTTAATTTATCAAATTATAATGCCGCTATTGGGTTGGCATAATGCAACAGGGATGTTGCTAATCAATTTTGCCTTTCTAGCATTGATAGGCTTTTTCATGATAAAGCTGTATCGATTATTATTTTCAGGGTTCGTCATGGGCGGCTATATTGCATTTGCCGTGTACCTGATGCAGCCAGCTTTGTTCGTCTCGCGTCTGACAGTCATGCATTTTGAATTTGCTTATGTGTTATTTTTAGTAACCAGTTGGTATTGCTTCGCACTTTTTTGCAAAAAAAATCATTTATTAGAGGATGCTACGTATTATTCCTGTGGCATCCGAAAAATTAAATTTCATGATATGCACTATGTTTTGTTAGCGATGGTTTTTTTTGTGATTGCCGCAACATTTAAAGAACCTGCGGTTATGTTGGGGTTAGTGTTAATCAGTTATTTATGCATTGCTTTGTATGATCGTCAGCCGCTGTTAAAGTTATTGAGTGATATACTACGTAACAAAGCGTTGCTGCAAATTATTTTGTTAATTCTATTTACCACGATTGTTTTGCTTATTTATCTCACGTTACCTTGGCCAAGTATTTCTCATCCTGATCGTCATGCGATACAGCTGATTGAAATATGGGGAGCGCTAAAAGAATGGGTGCGTATTGTATTTAGTCTTAATCCATCTGTTATTTCAGAGAGTGGGTTGTATGCAGAGGGTTTGGTATTAAGGCACATGACTATTCCTTTTGCGGTGCAGGTTGTTAACTGGATATTGTTGAGTTCCCTAATAGCCACTATCTTTTTAGTCTGTAAAAGCAAAACAAATAGAAAAATATTTTTTTATCGAAAATCGTTACTGTTGTTAAGTTTAGCGTGCATTATTTTTTTGATTTTGCCGCTAGGGTGGGCGGCGGGGTTGCCATGGCATTTTAGTTTATTCTTGTTGTGCTTTAGTTTGATGCTGGGTTTTGGTGTTGAGTATATTATTCGATTATTTCTGCATCACACTGCTTCGGCTACAGTTTTAAGCGTTGTCATGGCGAGTATGATTGCATTGTTAACAGTGTCAGTGAATCAAGAAAATCTTCATTATATTGCTTCTCAAACAGAGGGATTTGTCTACGCATTGAATCAACATGCTGTTATGCAGCCACCCGCCATTCAAGCACAATTAAATACAAAGAGTGTGGTGCTTGTCGAAGATAGCTTAAGTGTCGGCGACTATGGACTTGGGAATGGTGCGTATCCATTATTCATATTGTCGAATGCCGAATACGAAAAATTACATTCTCTGCAGCGTTATCAGTTTATACAATATCAACCACGGTATAATGGTACATTATTTCGTTTAGCTTATTTGCGACCGCATTTACAGGAAGAAATTTTCCCATTTCAGATTCAAAATATGAAAGCGGTTGCTAGCGAAGAGATTTATAGTTGGTTGGCGCAGAATGAAAATATTTTTTGTTTGGGCTATGATAAATCAGGTGATTGGTCTGACCGCACTGTTGCATTCAAACAAAAACTCCAGACCGAAAAAAAACGCCGCCAATTAATCGTCAATCCATATCGAGAGATTGCCACAACCGCAATGTTTGGCAAGGCGCTCTATACAAAAATATTTTCTGCAGTCCCTGATGTGACGCTTTGCCGATTTCAGTGTGATCAAGATAATCGTTGTAAGGGATTTCTTTACATGCATGCAGAGGCTGTCGGTAAATTTAAGCCACGTTGTGATTTTTATCGGTCTTTTGACGTGAAAACAGCCAAGGCATGTTCGGTCTGTGAAGTGCATATAAAAACCAATACAGTTGCATAGGGACTACGCATGAAAAATTGGTAGCTCTTCGTGAACGGGCACGTTTACGATTATTAAAGCGTACTTGTCAGTATTCATGGCCTTGGCGGTATCTTTATCCACCCTACCCTTCACGACGAATTTCAGGTAAGATTCGGGAATTTTGTGGATACTGGTCGTGTTTTTAGGAGAAGCTATGCCTGGTCGTCGAGAGCTTGCCAATGCAATTCGTGCATTAAGTATGGATGCCGTACAGAAAGCCAATTCCGGACATCCGGGAATGCCGATGGGTATGGCGGATATTGCCGAGGTATTATGGAATGATTTCTTGCAGCATAATCCTAAAGACCCCCATTGGCTAAATCGTGATCGTTTTATTTTATCAAATGGACACGGTTGCATGCTGCATTATGCGTTGCTGCATCTGGCGGGCTATGACTTAACGATGGATGATATTAAGAATTTCCGTCAATTGCACTCTAAAACACCCGGCCATCCTGAGTTTGGGGATACCCCGGGTGTTGAAACAACCACGGGTCCATTAGGTCAAGGATTAGCTAACGCAGTGGGCATGGCAATGACGGAAGCACACTTAGCCAAGCAATTTAATCGTGACAACTTCCCTATTATTGATCATTTTACCTATGTGTTTGTGGGAGATGGTTGCTTGATGGAAGGTATTTCCCATGAGGTATGCTCGTTAGCGGGAACGCTGGGTTTGGGTAAATTAATCGCGATTTATGATGATAATAATATTTCCATTGATGGCGAAGTGACTGGCTGGTTTACGGATAATACGCCGCAGCGTTTTGAAGCTTATGGTTGGCATGTGATTCCAAATATCGATGGTCATAATGCAGATGCAGTAAAGCATGCTTTAGCAGAAGCCAGGTCTGTGACAGATAAACCTTCTATTATTTGTTGTAAAACAACGATTGGTTTCGGTTGTTCTCCTGCAATGGCAGGGACTGAAGATACGCATGGCTCGCCTCTTGGGGCTGAAGAAATCGCCTTAGTACGCAAAAATCTTAATTGGCCGCATGCGCCATTTGTTGTGCCAGCGGATATCTATGCCGCTTGGGATGCCACTGCTAAAGGTGCGGCGATTGAATCGCGTTGGCAGCAATTATTTACGGCATATACCAAGCAATATCCTGAGCTAGCACAAGAATTCAATCGCCGGATGAAACGACATTTGCCAGAGAGGTGGGCTGAGCTGACTGATAAATTAATCCATGAGTTTCAAGCCAAGAAAGAAACCATCGCGACCCGAAAAGCATCTCATTTAACGTTAAATCATTATGCACAAATTTTACCTGAGTTAGTGGGTGGTTCGGCGGACTTGACCGGCTCTAATTTAACAGACTGGAAAAATGTGCAGACCTACTCTAAAGAAACCCCCGAAGGGCAGTATATTCATTATGGGGTGCGTGAGTTTGGCATGTCAGCCATTCTGAATGGCATGGCATTATACGGTGGGGTGATACCATTTGGCGGTACCTTTCTGACTTTTTCAGATTATGCGCGTAATGCTGTGCGACTAGCGGCGTTGATGCGGCAGCGTGCTATTTTTGTTTATACCCATGACTCTATTGGATTGGGCGAAGATGGGCCAACACACCAACCTATCGAACATGCGCCTAGTTTGCGCATGATTCCTAATTTATCATTATGGCGGCCGTGTGATGCGGCTGAAACGGCGGTGGCTTGGCGAGCGGCGATCGAGTATCATGGCCCCACTTGTCTACTTTTTTCTCGTCAGAATTTGCCACACCAAGAGCGTGATGCGGCGACATTAGCAAATATTGCTCGAGGTGGCTATGTCTTATCAGACTGCGTGGGCAAACCAAATTTGATCTTGATAGCGACGGGTTCTGAAGTATCGTTAGCAACAGCGGCTGCAGAACAGTTAGCTGCCAGCGGGATACGGGTGCGCGTGGTGTCCATGCCATCGACAGATGTGTTTTTGTCACAGGATATTGCATATCAAGCAGCTGTATTACCCAAAGATATCACTGCACGCATTGCGATTGAAGCAGCGGTCAGTGATGGCTGGTATAAGTTTGTGGGTTGCCATGGCAAAGTGATCGGTATCGATCGCTTTGGTGCTTCAGCGCCGGCAAAAGATGTATTTAAAGATTGCGGTCTAACAGTTGAGCGAATTGTTGCGGTTGCAGAAGACTTGGCAAAGCAAAGCAATATATTGAAAGCAGAGATGATTTAATAGCAGAACCGTAGGGTGGACAAAGCGCAGCGTGTCTACCGAATGTTATGGTGGACACGCTGCGCTTTGTTCACCCTACGAAAAATTAAATTAAAGCGGAGACATTCCAAATGACGATTCGAGTTGCAATTAATGGTTATGGACGTATTGGTCGTAACATTTTACGGGCTTTTTACGAGTCAAAAAAACATACGGATTTACAGATTGTTGCGATAAATGATTTGGGTGATATTGCCACCAATGTTCACTTAACACGTTATGATACCACGCACGGTAAATTTCCGGGTGAAGTCGGTGTGTCTGGGAATGATATGATTGTGAACGGCGATAAAATTCGTGTGGTCGCTGAGCGCGATCCTAAAAAATTACCTTGGCGTGAATTGAATGTTGATCTTGTATTTGAGTGCACAGGATTTTTTACCAGCCGTGAAAAAGCAGCTGGCCATATTGAAGCCGGTGCAAAAAAAGTTATTATTTCTGCACCCGCAACAGATGTGGATGCAACGATTGTTTATGGTGTGAATAATCACATATTAAAAAGCACAGATACCATTATTTCTAATGCGTCATGCACCACAAACTGTTTGGCACCCTTAGTGAAGCCATTCCATGAAAAATTAGGCATTGTGGCGGGTTTGATGAATACCGTGCATTCCTATACCAATGACCAAGTGTTAATTGATGTGTATCACACCGATGTACGCCGTGCTCGCTCAGCGACACATTCCATGATTCCAACGAAAACTGGCGCTGCTGCTGCGGTTGGCTTGGTGTTGCCTGAGTTAAACGGCAAGTTAGATGGTTTTTCTATTCGTGTACCAACGATTAATGTGTCTGTTGTTGATTTCACATTTACAGCTAAGCGTGATACCACGGTGGACGAAGTCAATAAAATTATGCAAGAGGCTGCCGCATCTGGCCCATTGAAAGGCATTTTAGAAATAAATGAATTGCCTTTAGTGTCGATTGATTTTAATCACAATCCGGCGTCGTCTATTTTTGATGTGACCCAAACGAAAGTGATTGGCAATTTGGTGAAAGTGTTATCTTGGTATGATAACGAATGGGGCTTCTCTAATCGTATGCTCGATACAGCAAAGGCGTTGATGCATGCTAAGGCAGCGGCAACGACAAACGCATAATAGTGTGATTATCTAAAAGGAGCAGCGAAAGCATGCCAACAACACCATTTTTAGATATGTTTGGTCGTTCACCGATTCGACCACTCGAAGAACATATGTCTAAGGTATATGCGTGTGTGAAACGCTTAGCGCCTTTTTTTGATGCCGTATTGAAAGCAGATTGGCGAGAAGTTGAAAAACTACAACAAGAAATTGCGCGTCTTGAAAATGAAGCAGATGACATGAAGCGTGATTTACGGTTGCATTTGCCTAAAGGCTTATTCATGCCAGTCTCGCGTAGTGATTTGTTAGAATTATTGAGCGTGCAAGATCGTCTCGCCAATAAAGCAAAAGATATCGCTGGCATGGTGTTGGGCCGAAAAATGCATTTTCCTAGCGAAATCACCGTATTATTTATGGCGTTTCTGCATCGCTGTCTGGATGCCTCTAAGCAAGCAGATACGGCTATCCATGAGTTGGACGAATTATTGGAAACGGGGTTTAGTGGTAGTGAAGTTAAATTAGTGGAAGGGATGATTGCCGAGCTATCTCATATTGAGCGAGATACCGATAAAATCCAAATTCAATTACGCCATATTGTGTTCGACCTCGAAACAAAACTCCCTCCTGTGGATGTCGTGTTTATCTACAAAATCATTGAGTGGACGGGTGATCTTGCGGATAGAGCGCAAGACATCGGTGATCGCTTACAAATTTTATTAGCAAGATGAGATAAGGCTTCCTATGGATTATGGTAATACTTTTATCCTGCTAGCCTGTGGTATTGGTTTGTGGATGACGTGGGGTGTTGGTGCGAATGATCTTGCTAACATCATGAGTACCGCGATGGGATCAAAAGCATTGTCGGTTCGACAAGCGTTAGTGATTGCGATTGTCTTTGAAATTGCAGGGGCTTTTTTGGGTGGTAATGGTGTGACCGATACCATTCGTGGCGGCATTATTGAACCCAGTGTTTTTGCAAATACGCCGCAACTCTATATCTATGGCATGCTCTCGGTGCTCATGGCCGGCGCTGTTTGGATGACCATGGCGAGTTTTTTAGGTATGCCAGTCTCTATTACGAATGCGATTGTAGGATCCTTAGTGGGTGTCGGCGCTATTATGCTTGGCGTGCATGCTGTGCATTGGCAAGAAGTCGGCTATATTGCCATCAGTTGGTTTAGTTCACCCACTATTGCGGGTGTGATTGCATTTTTGTTATTTATTTCCATCAAGCGTTCTATTCTGGGCGCAGAAAATCCACTGGTTGCAGCCGAATATTATGTGCCCATTTATTTATTTTTAGTGGGTGTTGTGCTGGCAATGATGACAACGCTAAAGGGGTTGAATCATTTTCATGTGAATTTGAATTTGTTTCATAAAATCGCTGTCGTGGCTGTGACAGTATTTTTTGTGATGCTGCTTGGGCTGACCAGCATCCGAAAAATTCGGATGAAATTAAAATTCAAACTCAATCGTCATACACAATTTCAATATATTGAAGACATGTTTAGTGTGTTAATGGCATTCACCGCTTGTGCCATGGTGTTTGCACATGGGTCAAATGATGTTGCTATTGCCGTGGGGCCTATTACGGCTATCTTAAGTTTAGTAAAAGAAGGCCAACCTATGCATGATGGTTGGTTACTCAGCGGCATGTTGTTATTTGGTTGTTTCGGGGTGATTTTAGGTTTGGTCATGTATGGCCGCAAGGTGATTGAAACAGTCGGCAGTGCCATTACGACGTTAACACCCAGTCGTGCATTTGCAGCTACGTTAGCCGCAGCGAGCACCGTCATTGTTTCAACGAGCACAGGCATTCCTGTTTCTGCGACACAAACATTGGTGGGCGCCGTATTTGGCGTCGGTTTGGCGCGCGGTATTGACGCATTAAATTTAAATGTGATTCGTAATATTTTCATGTCGTGGATTATTACGATTCCTGCAGCGGCAGGTTTAGCCACATTTTTTTTCTGGGCATTAAAAATAATCTTTGGGTAATTATTCAGTGGAGTGAGAGATGGAACCATCATTAGATGCAGCAATGAGTGTCATAAAAAAATATGCCGGTAACTCATTTCCAAAAGTGGGCATGATTTTAGGTTCTGGCTTAGCACCGTTGGCAGATCAAATTGTGAATCCCATCACGATCCCTTATCAAGCACTGGGATTATCAACGGGCACTGTCATGGGGCACGCGTCGTTGTTAGTGTTTGGGACAATTAAAGATGTGCCTGTCGTATGTTTAAAAGGGCGTTTGCATCTTTATGAAGGTGCATCTTATGAGTCGATTCGCACACTTGTCCGTATCGTTAAACATTTAGGGGCGCATTCATTACTTGTTACCTGTGCTGCTGGATCATTGCGTAAAGATGTTGGTCCAGGTGAAGTGATGCTAATTAATGATCATATTAATTTTCAACCGGGTAATCCGTTAGTGGGTCCCAATGATGAATCGATGGGGCCGCGTTTTGTTAACCTCGAAGATGCATATGATCCGGGTTTACGAAAAACATTCGCAACGGTGGCTAGCCGTATGAATATGCCAGTCCAAGAAGGTGTTTATCTTTCAACATTAGGCCCTTGTTTTGAGACGCCAGCAGAGATTCGCGCATTCAAAACCATGGGTGCTGATCTGGTGGGTATGTCAGTGGTGCCAGAAGTGATTGTCGCTAGACATTGTGGTTTGAGAGTAGTGGGTGTAGCCGCTATTACTAACTTGGCTGTTGGTATGAGTGAAGAAAAAGTCACGCATGAAGGCACGTTGCAATATGCGGATATTGCCGCACGTAAATTAGTAAAAATTATTCCTGAATTTATTCATGAAGCCAAGGCTGAACTCTGTGCTTGAAAAAATTCAGCAATATATAAGTGATGCCAATCATGCTGAGTTAACGCCAGCGTTGATTCAGCAAATGGCCACGCTTATTGATTTAACCAGCTTGGGTGAGTCAGATACTGACAGTCAGATTGCTGCACTCTGCCAGAAAGCGATGACTCCTCAGCATGTTGCTGCTGTCTGTGTTTATCCAAAATTTATCCCGCAAGTTGCCACATTATTGCGTGGACAAGCCGTGAAAATTGCGACGGTTGTTAATTTTCCAGCGGGTCTGGATCCCATCGATAAAGTGCAGCAAGACATCAGGCAATCATTACAAGCCGGTGCGCATGAAATCGATGTGGTGTTCCCTTATCAACGTTATCTAGCCGGTGACAAGATGGGCGCGCAAGATTTCATCCGCCAATGTCGCTCAGCCTGTGGGGATGACGTGGTGTTAAAAGTCATTTTAGAAACGGGGGCAATCCCTTCCTTGGAAGTGATTTCAAATATCAGTAGTGATGTGATTTTAGCTGGCGCAGATTTTCTAAAAACATCCACTGGGAAAATAGCGATTGGTGCGACACCTGAAGCTGCTGCGGTGATGTTATTAGCGATTAAGGGGTTGCAGCCAAGTGTGAAACGCAAGCTCGGCTTCAAAGCTTCTGGTGGGGTTCGAACATTGGAGCAGGCAGCGATCTATATTGAATTAGCCCAGCAGATTATGGGGGCTGAGTGGGTAAGCCCGCAAACTTTTCGGTTAGGAGCTAGTCAATTATTGGACGTTGCGCTGCAGACGTTATAGAATGACCGCCCAAGAGTTAGCGTATATCTTATTCGATAGATATCGACATAAGTCCCCTCCTTTGAAAAAGGAGGGTTAGGGAGGATTTGTACAAAATCATTATATAAATCCCTCCTAGCCTCCCCCCGACATAAAAGCACTGCGGGGCAAGCTTTTTCAAAGGGAGGGACTACTTATTAGAATTTAACGCATTACCGAGGAGTCAGCATGAAAAAAACTATACCAATCAATCATGGACTACTAGCCTGGACGGTCACTTTAACTGCATCACTTTTCTTCTTTTATGAATTTATTCAATTAATTATGCCAAATGCGATTAACGTTGAGTTAAGGCAGGCATTTAATTTGGATGCACCGGGCCTTGGTTGGCTGGTGTCGATGTATTTCTGGGGTAATGTGATTTTACTCTTTCCCGCCGGTAATCTGTTGGATCGCTTTTCAACGAAAAAAATTATTGTGACAGCTCTGTCGTTTTGTATTCTAGGGACGGTTGCGTTTGGCTTAGCGCCCTCGTATCTCATGGCGGCGGGGGGTCGATTTGTTGTGGGTTTAGGTGCGGCATTTTGCTTTTTAAGCTGTATTCGTTTGGCTTCGCGTTGGTTCCCGCCTAATCGTATGGCATTTGTGACGGGTTTAATTGTGACAATGGCGATGCTCGGTGGTTTTGTTGCACAAAGTCCGATGGTATTGCTTAGCCAAGCCGTTGGCTGGCGTCATGCAACCTTACTCAATGCGGGTTTAGGTATTCTGCTTGTCGTGGCGATTCTCATGATTGTGCAAGATCGTCCACCGAATACCCAAGAAAGTGCTTCTGCTGAAAAAGCCCATTTAAAAAGTCTGGGATTCTTTCGTTGTATCAAAACCGTTATTTGGAATCGCAATAACTGGCTAGGTGGTATTTACACATCGTTACTGAATCTCCCCGTATTTTTGTTAGGTGGATTATGGGGTATGCGTTACTTGGTGCAAGTGCATCATTTGACGAATGTACAAGCCTCTTACGCAACGAGTATGTTGTTTGTAGGAATTATTTTTGGCTCACCTGCATTCGGTTGGTTCTCAGATCATATTGGTCGCCGTTGCATGCCCATGATTTTGGGCGCGATTATTTCGCTCGCGGTGGTGTTATTCATGATGTATGTGCCTGATTTGTCATTAACATCGTTGATGATTTTGTTTTTCTTAATTGGTTTTGTAACAAGCTCACAAGTATTAACGTATCCCACGATTGCAGAATTGAATCCTATCGCATTAACGGGTACGGCGGTTAGTGTTGCGTCCATGCTTATCATGAGTAGCGGTATGATTTTTGATCCTTTATTTGGTTGGTTGTTAGAACGCAACTGGGACAAGACGGTTGTGAATAACGAACCGATTTATTCTTTACATGATTTTAATACCGCCATGTGGATTATGCCGATTGCATTTTTGATTGGTATTGTGATTGCTTGCTTGATACGTGAAACCTATTGCGAATCACAAGTGTAGAAGGGACTCTTCATGTCGCGTGCATTTATTATTTTATTAGATTCGTTTGGTATTGGTGCGAGTGCTGATGCCGCGGATTATGGTGATGTTGGCGCCGATACATTGCGCCACATTGCGGAGTATTGTGCAGATGGTAAAGCCGATAAAGAAAATGTACGGCGTGGGCCATTGCATTTACCTAATCTCACGCGGTTAGGTTTGAATGGTGCGGCTATCATTAGCCAAGGTGCGCCGGTGCCAGGGTTGGCACAAGATGTGAAAATTGAGGGTGCCTACGGTTGTGCTGTTGAACACAGTCGCGGCAAAGATACACCAAGTGGTCACTGGGAAATTGCTGGTGTACCGGTGATGTTTGATTGGGGTTACTTTCAGCCAGACTATCCTAGTTTCCCACAGCCATTGTTAGATGAATTTATAAAACGCAGCAACATCCCGGGTGTTCTTGGCAATAAACATGCGTCAGGTACGGAAATTATCGCTGAATTGGGCGAAGAACATCAGCGTACCGGCAAGCCAATTGTGTATACATCGGCTGACAGTGTTTTTCAAATTGCAGTACATGAAGGCAGTTTTGGTTTAGAGCGTCTTTATGAAATTTGCTTAATCGCGCGTGATTTAGTGGATGAATACAATATTGGTCGTGTGATTGCACGACCGTTTGCAGGCGAGCCCGGGAAGTATTTTCGCACCGGTAATCGCCGTGATTATTCCATTCCACCGCCCGAGTTAACATTGTTAGATTATTTAGTGGCTGCTGGCCATGAAGTGGTTTCCATCGGCAAAGTAGCGGATATTTATGCGCACCGTGGCATCACCAAAAAAGTAAAAGCCGATGGCAATATGGCATTGTTTAATGCGTTTATTGATGAGGCACAAATAACACCGGATGGGAGCTTGGTGTTTGTGAATTTGGTTGATTTTGATATGGTGTATGGCCATCGGCGTGATGTTGTTGGTTATGCAAAAGCACTCGAAGATTTCGACGCACGATTACCCGTATTCGAAAAAATAATGCAGCCTGGTGATTTAGCCATTATTACGGCGGACCATGGTTGCGATCCAACGTGGCCGGGTTCCGATCACACACGTGAATATATTCCCGTGATTGCATTTGGTCCCTCTGTAAAACCAGGACCGCTAGGTAAGCGAGAAACGTTCGCAGATATTGGCCAGACACTAGCAAAACACTTGGGGATTGCGCCATTGTCGCGTGGGAAGGCGTTTTGGTAGTTAATTGAGTGGTGGACAAAGCGCAGCGCTGAGGTATTCTCCACGAATTTTTCTGGGCATGGCTATTATTTTTTTCGAGCCGCGCGCGTCAGCAAGCGTCACTGGACTTAACGTATCGTGACGCTTGCTGACGCGCGCGGCTCGGTAGTAACGGCAAGAGCGGGTTAATTCGCCAAGATATTTGGCGATTTCAATTAGATACAATGTGTTATAAAAAAATTCGTGGGGATATCTCAGAGCGCAGCGTGTCCACCGGTTAGTGTTTCGGCGATCTCGGTGGTGTTTTGGGCGGTACTGACTGAATGGCTTTCACAGATGCAGCATTACGATTTTGAATTAGGCTTAATTTACCAGGTGCTTGCAAAGAGGATGATGCACTGGCTTGTTCGATAGGGTATTTCTTCAATATGGTATCGATTGTGGTACTCAATTTTGCTGCATCCTCATGCATTTTCGTAATCATATCTGGTAGTTTTGCTTGATCGATTTGGGTTGTTAAATCCAGTACTAGCATTTCTCGCATATTTTTTTGGATGATGTCTATGTGAATCTTCAAATCCTTTTTAACTTGCTCAACCATCTTCGGATCAGCGTAAGATGCTATTGTTTTATTAACGTTCTCTAATAAGATCGCCGTACTGGTGAGTATCCGTAGTTGGCGATCTTCAGTAGAAGTGCTTGGCTTTGCTTTGACACCGTTATTAGAATCACTTTCGATAGTGATATGATGGCCAGTTTGTTCGATAAGTTTTCTTAATGAGGTGAAGATACTATTTTCACTTGAAACAGCGCTTCTTACTTTTGTATTGATTTCAGCAATTTCTTTTTTGTGTTTAGTAAAAATGTCTTTTATAGGATGGTTGCCAGCAAAGGCGGTAGTATGCAATGTTTCAAGGTTTTCAAGTATCTGCAATGCCGTATCTCTGATTTTGATGGTCTGTTTTGAGTCGAGAGATTGCAAGAGATTGACAATATGTTGTTGGACATCCCTATCCAGTTGGTTTTCATATTCAGCTTTTTGGTTGTTGCTCATTTTGGCTATTTTATTAGAATCATTACTTCTTGATATTTTTTTATAAAATTCTTCAAACTCGGTTAGCAAGTTATTTGCCGCTTCTTTTTGGCCTGCTGAATCATTTTTACTTTCTTTGTCAGCATAAATAGCATAAAGATAAGGAATTTCCCGCATAAAATCGGTGGCCAGTTTTTCACTGGGAGACGTGGACATGTCAAACGGATCTGTCTTTAATAATTTGATCATCTTATTATTAATCTCGTTGTTATAAATCCATCCGCCATAAGATCTTGCTTGACTGATGACAATCGCTTGAATTTTATCAAGATCAGTTGGCTCGATTGGTTGATGGTATTGTTCAATTTTCGAGAACATGTGAGATAGTGTTTGTAGTTCCTTTGTCATTATTTGAGTTTTTGCCCGAGAGCAGCAGGTTGAAATAAGATCGATCAGTGCTTGAATCCGATTTCTTTGACTAATTTCAGCTGGAATAAGTGCCATAGCAAAGTTGTACATGTGATCGCGCATAGCTCTTACATTGCTGGCAATCTCAAAAGACGGTGGTGTTGCCGAGTCGCGTCTCGATAATGAGTTTTCGACAGCAGCTTCTGGTTTTGATTCTTCATTAGCGATTTGAATGGCAGCTGTTTCTTCACTGTCTGATAGTGGCGATAGCGGAGAGGGTGCCATGTCATTGTCGGAGTCCAAATCAGGTATGGGCAACGCGTTTGTTTGGCGGATTTCTACCGCGCCGCCGCGGTCTGAAATGGGGGATAGCGGTGATGGTGGTGATGGCATTGAGCTTGTTATTATTGGATGAGTGGGTACATCCTCATCAGCGATGTCAGAAAAAGGCGTTGATACGAAGTTGCGATCAGATGATGCGGATGCATGTTGTTCGGGTTCTACTGCTGGTTGTGGTGTGGGTGATATACTTTCATCATCTGCTAAATCATCCAATAGGCTATTTTCACTTTTACGCGGGCGTTGCGTCAAAAAGTCATCTGAGAGTTGGCTTGTATCGAATAGTCCCATTCGTCGGTACGGATTGATTGGTATTGGTTGAAGTTGTACTTGTTTTGCGTTTCTATTTTGTTGCATGATCGTTGCGATTGCACCGTGGAAGCGGTCTTTAGCCGCAATGCTTTTTTGTAGTTTAACTTCTTCACGTTGTTTATGTTCTGCTTGCGCCGCACGTTTTATGTGTTCCTCATGTTCTTTTTTCCTGCGCTCGGCTTTTCTTGCAGTAACAAGTTTTTCTAAGGGTGTGGCATGTTTATTTGTTTCTATCACGGCCTTGACCATGCGACGAAACAGTCTTTTAGTGTCGCTTATGTTTTCTTCTTGATAAGCGGCGGAGTGTGCTTCACTTTCGTCTTCGAATTTTATTCGCTCACCCGGCGATCTTGGGGGTGATGGCGGTGCGACTTGTCTGTGTTCATCTTCCATATCGTTATTGACCATGGGTTTCTGATAAGCAGCGGGTGCTGTGAAGACTTGTTTCGCATGGGTTGGTTTTTTCTTTACTTCATCGTCTGATTCATAATCATCATCAGAGTCACTGGCTTTTGCTGCTGATTTTGGTTCTGTCTCTTCGTTATCCGAATAAGGATAGGTGGGAGTCGGAATATCTTGAATGGATGCTAGGCTAAGATCAGGATCCATGGAAAAATATCGCGTGGTATAGAGTTTTTTTATGAGATACATGCCGAGCTGTGCCATTGATGCATTTGGATTTTCACCCAGGTATTCTCTGATAGCGTTAATATGAAATTTTTCTCTACTTGATGTGCTACTTGAGGCTGCGCTTGCTATCACATCATTAGCGTCTTCTTGTCTCTTGGCAATTAATTTGCTTAAAAAAGTTAATAGATCTATTTTATCGCGCAACTTGATGTGGGGATCTGCTCTCACTATTCTTTCTACAAATCGTGTATAGATGGTGGTTTTATCTTCTCCTCTTCTTTGAATATGATTAATTTCGCGAAAAAATTTAGTTAATTCTTCTAAGGTGCCTTGTTGTTCTGGGGTGGCTGTTTCGGATTTTGGAATGGAGCCGCTAGTGAATTGCGCGAGCATGTCTGTTGCTAAGTTCGGAGGATACATTGTTGAAATTGTCGTAGTAATTTCGTGTAATCTGTCTTTGGCATATTGGTTGTTTTCAACTGTATTGGCTAGAGAATATTGGCCTGATTCGAGAGGATTTAATATGTTGTTTTGCAAATCATTAAACATAAATAATGGCTGATGCAATGAGGCGGATAAGTGGTTTTGTAAAGCTGTTCTGAGTACTTGATTTTTTTCTAGAGCATAATTAATTTCATTCTTCATGAGAATATCATTAATGAAGCTGTCCGCATCCGCGATTTTTGCACGAAGCTCTGCTAAAGTTTCGCGTGCTAATTTGCTGTTATATTGCGTATCCGTTAAAGGTGGCATATTGCCAAGAAGATTGTTAACTAACAGGTTGTAGGTTTCAATAGGGGGTTTGGTAGTTGCAGCCAATTTTTTGATGGTATTTAGTATTTCTATTTTTACTTTAATTTCTGGCGTGTCACCATACAGATCATTTATTTGTTCTGGCTGTTTAATAAGAGATTGCAGTGTTTCATTTACTGCGGCAGGTTCGCGTGTCAATCTTCTGATATTGTTGTCTTCAGATTGCAAGTTTGTTATAGCTGCGTTGAGTGCTGTCTCAAGAAAATATTTTACGAAAAGGATATTGTCAGGCGTGTTTGCTAAAGGCGATTTGTTAAGTGCTATTCCGGCAAACTTATTATAGATGCCAAGCAGTTTCTCATCTTCATCCGGTGTATGTTCGCCTTTCGATTCATATACTGTTGTATGCTTAATTTCTTTGTTTAGCTCTTCAGCAACGTGGGAAAATATGCCACCAACATCTAAATGAAATTTATCAATTAATTGGTAGAGTGCCAGTGCTGCATCTTCGGCGGTCCTTATTTTTATGGCGCTGGGTTCTTTTCCACGTGAAGAACTAGACATGCCGCATTCCTCGTTTGTGTTATTTCTTGATTTAATAATGGAATTATAGCAAATCAACACGATCTATATTGGATCATAATAAGGCTCGCTGTATTTTTAGAAATAACTCATTGATTGTTCCGGTGAATTCCTTGATAGAGATTTTTCAACCTGATCCGAGTTATCCGCAAAAATAATTTTTATATCATTAAGTTGGCTAACTCTATGATTCTTCATTACATGCAGTTTCCCTGTGTTTTTAGAGGGCTGGCATATTTTTTACAGCTGCTATAATTACCAATGTCTAGAGAAAAGAAGCATGAGGTTACTGTATGTCCGGGAATAAAAAAACCACTGCTAGTTGTGAGACTCTGCGAACAGCTTGTCAGCAGTATCAATCTCATGTGGAGACTGACATTGGTGAGAAGCTGAAGGTGAAGTTGAGCCCTAATGGCGGTGGTTTGTCTGGTGTTAAAGTCGAAGATCCTGCTGTGCAGCAGCGACTGAGAGATATACGAGACCAGGCTTGCATTTTGGCTAAGGATATTGCATTCATTATTCAAGATGTTATCAAAGAGCCAACAGCTGTGTTTTATGAAAAAAACACCGAGCTTTGTCATGCAATTCGAAAGTATAAGGCGGCGATTGCTTTATTAAGCCATGTTGATGATATTCGGGAATTTAGACGAGCCTACTTGGTGCACTTTCAAGATCTCACGAAAGACAAGAGTAGTTTTGATCAAAAGCTTATTAATGTGATCGCGAAAGAGTTAGGACATCATGCAATTAACCAAGGGTTCTTTTCACGAGCAGCTGGCGATTTTAAAAATAGTGATGTGTTAGTTGTGACAAACAAAAAAAATCCAAGCAGCAGTAATTAAGAAATGTAGGGTGGACGCTGTGCTTTGTCCGCCCTGCATCTCTCCGCAATTAACTTATTTTAAAACCAATATCATGCGGTTTACCATCACGTGTATCAGCCAGTTCAGAAACAGCTTGCCAATCAACAAATGTCAGCGTGTTTCCAGCAGCACTTTGAATCGCACTCACGATGCCTTCGTAACCCGCGTAATATTCATTACTGTGTTCTTCGAGTGGCACATACGTTTCAAGAAACAAATTATTATCTTGCCAGCCCACTTTGCTTGGCATATCAACAATGGTTACCGCTGTGCCAGGCGTGACAGCAGGGAAAAAATCTTTGATGTCAGCTTCATGCATACGAATGCAACCAAAGCTCGCGCGACGACCCACGCTATCAGGGAAGATCGTGCTGTGAATTAAGTACGTTGGAATTTTTAAATAAATTGCCATGGGACCCAGCGGATTATCAGGACCGGCGGGCATGACTTTCGGTAACACAACACCTTGTTCACGGTTGAATGCGCGAATATCTTCAGGTGGTATCCAAGAAGGATTCTCGGCTTTTCTGACGACAGCTGTGCGCGTGAGTGGAATGGTTTTACCAACGCGACCAATACCGATGGGATAGGTTCTGACAGTGCCCGCAGCGGAGTAATAATACATACGCATTTCAGGTAAATTGATAACAATGCCATTGTGCGGCAGTGGCGGCAAAATATGCGCGCCAGGAATTTCCACTTGTGTCCCTGGTTGCAATTGTGCAGTCACGGCAATATCGGGATTCGCGGCTGCAATCGCGTTTAAGCCGATGTCATAATGTTGTGCGATAGTGATCAGTGTATCGCCCGCATCCGCCGTTACGGATGTTGGGGCACCGATAATCGCAGTGCTATTGTTGCTAGCAATCGAAAATGTTTCCGCACTGGCCTGTTGGCAAGTGGCAATTAATAGCATGCTAACCACAGTGATGATGTGGATTGTATATTTTTTCATGGGTGTTTTTATCCTTAACCTGCTGCTAGAAACTGCGAGTGTCTCAGCCAGTTTCTATCCGGGTAGTATACCACGACCAGCGAATTATCTTTGATTGTATTAATCAACGGTCGAGCTGTGCTTGGGCTGACAGCAGGGCAACCCCAACTGCGTCCAATCTGTCCGCGCGTTAGAATAACATTGGGATCTGCATACCAAGCACCATGCACAACAATGCTGCGTCTATAGGCGTTATCGTTGATGCCTTGTTCTAATCCTATTAAGCGTAATGAGTAACCATTGCCACCGGTGTAAGGTGTTTGGGTGAGGAATACACCGATGCTGGATTTTAAACTGCCTGGTTCATTAGAAAAAGAGGTAGCCATCACATCACCACTATTTTTTCCGTGCGTGACCCATGTATTGAACAAAACTTTATCATTGCGCATATCGACTACCCATAAGCGGCGTTCGCTCGATGGTTTTGAGTAATCAATAATCGTCAGATAAGGATTGCCAACGATGCCTTTGTTATTGGCATTCAGATAGGCTAGCAAGCTTAACTTCAAAACTTTCTGATCGATGTTATCAGCTTGTGTGTTAATTTCGTTCACTTCTTTAGCAACCCAATCTTGGGCATTGGCTGGAATTGTCGGCATAGGCGCAAATAGGGAAGAAAAGAATTCGGCTGGTCCCCAGCCCACTACGCTAAGTAGCGTAATGAAAAATAAAATATTTCGTAATTTTGTCATTAATAGATCTTCATGTTTATGGCTGTTAATAGGGAAAACTTGCTGCGCCATTATTAAACATATGGTGTTTAATTGTCAAATAGCAAGCTGTCATCCCATTTATTTCTTACCTTTTATAAAGTCTAGGTTAAAATACCCACAAAAAAGCAGAAACAGTTTGGGTCTAGATTGAACAAATGGTAAAATTCACATCAATTATGAGCTTGTGAGGCAGGTATGGATAAAATAAGCAAAGAAGCGACACGTAAAATACGTGTTGGTGTCTTGTATGGCGGTCGTTCGAGTGAACATGAAGTATCACTGCGTTCGGCAACTAACGTTATACAAAATTTAGACAGATCTCGATTTGATATTGTGCCGATTGGTATTGATAAGCAAGGCGCTTGGTTTCTCGGGGATGATGTTGCCAAATTAGATCAGGCAGCCGTGCTACAGTTGGAACAAGATGCGAATAAAATGTTATTTGCCCCTGACTGTATCGGTAAACAACCAGCAATACGCCAAGCCAGCGACATGTTGTCGCACCTCAAAAATTCAGAACGCTTATTTGATGTGATTTTTCCTGTGATTCATGGACCACTTTGCGAAGATGGTACCGTGCAAGGTTTGCTAGAGTTAGCGGAAGTGCCGTATGTGGGTTGCGGTGTGTTGGCATCAGCAGTCGGCATGGATAAAGACGTGGCAAAGCGTTTGATAATACAAGCGGGCCTTGATGTGCCTGATTATGTTGTGATTAAACGCGGTCAGTGGGATAAGGCAGCTGCAGAATTTTGCGCGCATGTGGATGCCACATTCTCCTATCCTGTTTTTGTGAAGCCAGCCAATACAGGATCCAGTGTTGGCGTACACAAAGTGAAACAGCCGCACGATTTAGCGGCTGCTATTCAGAATGCATTTTTGTATGACACCAAAGTGTTAGTCGAGCAAGGTATCGATGCGATAGAAATAGAAGTGTCGGTATTAGAATCGCTCGACTATGGCGCTGATCCTATTGTCAGTATTCCTGGTGAAATTCGACCGCAGAATGGCCATGAATTTTATTCTTATGATTCGAAATATACGGATGAAGATGGTGCGGCGATTATTATTCCGGCGGATTTATCAGCGGATTTGCAGCAAAAAATTAAAACGGCAGTAAAAAGAATTTTTGCTACTTTAGAGTGCGAAGGGATGGCGCGCGTTGATTTATTTTTAGAAAGAGGTACGCATCGCATTTATTTCAATGAAATTAATTCTATTCCTGGTTTTACGCAAATCAGCATGTACCCAAAACTGATGATGGCATCCGGGATGAGTTATACCAACTTACTAACTCATTTGATCGAGTTAGCAATCAATCGACACACAAGGAAAAGTGAGCTCAGCCGCGAATATGTTGCTGAGTAGTCGCGTTACGCATCCATCCGCAGGATAGATTTATGCTGCGGATTTTGTTTTTTACCATGCTTGTTTGTGCTACCGGCTTTGTTCATGCCGACGTATTACCGTTAGCGGCTGAGAAACCATTAACACTGTCATTGAACGAAGCAATTCTATTGGCTGTACGTGAAAATCCCAACGTGCAACAATCACAGTTAAATGATGTCATGCAAAAATTTGCTTTGCATGTGCAAGAGTGGCAATTTCAACCGCATTATGCATTTACAGCGTCACGAACGATTGCCAGTTCAACACGTGAAAAAATCAGTGAAACGTCGCATCAAACTTATGTTCAGCCATCCACATCGTTATTAACATCTGTCGGTACCCAATTTACGGTAACGTCGATTAATAATATTTCCAACCACTATAATCCTGGGCTGTCATTGCAAGTGATGCAACCCTTGATGCGTGGATTTGGCCGTCCTATTGTGGAAGCGGCGCTTTATAATGCGCGCGACAGTGAAACCATCAGTCATTTAAATATTGAAGGTACTTTACGTACAACCGTCACCAGTGTGATAAATGCTTATTTAGATGTTATATCGGCTCAGCATACTGTCGAGAATGATCAGAAATCAGTAGAGCGTGCAGAAAAGTCTGTGCAACAAACAGCAATATTCATCAAGGCTGGGCATAAAGCCGGGAATGAATTGGTGACAGTTCAAGCGGATGTCGCGAATGCAGAAACTGCATTAGAAAATGATAAAAATAATTTAGACCAGATGCGTTATGCCTTGTTGCAAGCCATTGGTATCGATCCCAGTACGCCCGTGACATTTACGAATTTAGATGTGCAGAGTCTGACGCAGAAATATCATATTCCAACGTTGGTGGATGCTGAGGGTATGATTTTACAACATGATATTCAATATCAAACAGACCAAATTACCTATGAAGGTGCCACTAAGCGTGCCTTGGTCACCGCAGAAGATAATACGCGTTGGCAACTCAATCTCACGGTAAAAACGGGTGTGGGCCAAGGTGCTGGTGGTGGTCCGGATGCCGGTTTGAATAGTTTATTTAATAATATTAATCGCACGAATAGCGCGGAATTAACGTTAGAAGTTCCGATTGATGATCAAGTAGCAAAAGAAGCCGTAGTCAATGCAAAAGTGGCCATCCGTGAAGCCGCATTAGCATTAAAGCAAGAGAAATGGATGAAACAAACCAACGCCATTAATGGTTGGAATACGATTGGCAGTGCGGAGCGTGCGCTGAATTTTGCTGAAAATGGGGCGCGTTTACAGCATGAAACGTATGAAATTTCCTATAAAAAATATATTTATGGGTTGATTGATAGTACAGCGCTACAGTCTGTGCAAGTGCAGCTTGTTGCAGCGGATCAGGCGTTAGTGAGTGCGCGCATCAATTATTTAAAAGCGTTAGTAAATTTAGATTTGCTAATTGGCACAACATTAAATACATGGAAAGTTGCTGTGAGGTATTCGTAATATGCAGAATTATTTAATTAGGTTACAGCAAATTTTTTGGTGGCTGAAAAGCAATCCCAAGACTGTTTTTATTTTAATTATTATCGTGATTGGGTTAACGCGTTGTCATCATTCCAGCGCAGAAGCGCCGGGGCACACGCGTGTAATGACTGTTGAGTCGCACACAATTTCGAACAGTTTATTTTATTCTGGCACGATCCAACCATTGCGAGCTGTTGCGGTATTGAGTCCAACCGATGGTGTTATTGAGGAAATGCCATTTCACTATGGCGATGTTGTGACAGCAGGGGAGTTGTTATTTACCATTAACTCCGAGAAATTTCAAACAGAATACAAAAATGCGCTGATTCAATACGTGAAAGCGCGTAGTGATTTGAGTGCTGGCAAGAACCAGTTAGTGCAAGGCGAATTTTTACATACCAATAAATTAATTTCAGATGATGAATTTAAGCTGCGACAAACGAATTTTTATAATTCGCAATTGGCGTTTGTGCAAGCGAAGGATGCATTGGCGAAAATGCTAAATCAATTGAACATTAACAATGTCAATTTGTTTGATTTAAGTATTGATGATATCGAAAAAATTAATGCCGCTTTGCACATGCAAGGTGATGAACAGCGCTTAAAGATGAGTGCGCCGTCTGCAGGTGTTGCCTTGTTGCCGGTAAAGATGGAAGGCGGTGCTGACAAAAAGCTTGGCAAAGGCGAGCAAGTGAAGCAGGGCGATGTGTTGGCGCTCATTGGTGATGGTCAAGGCGTGAGTGTGCATATTAATGTGAATGAGTATGACATCAATCAAATTAAAATAGGTCAGCATGTTAAGATTTCAGGCGCTGCTTTTCCGGATTATGTGTTATCCGGTGTGGTTTCTGGTGTCGATCATCAAGCACAAGCGAATCAAAGCGGCATGCCCAATTTTTCTGCGGAAGTGGTAGTTGCCAAGTTGACACCAGAGCAACAAAAAGCAATTTACATGGGAATGAGTGCCAAAGTTGAAATTGATGTGGAAGAGCCCGTGCAAATAGCAGTGCCGATCGCCGCTGTGACTGAAAAAAATGGTAATGCGTATGTGCAATTGCAAGATGCGAAGACGGGTAAGCTGCATGAAGTGTTAGTGCATACAGGAAAAACTACAGCCGACTCAGTAGTCATCGTGGATGGCTTGCAGGCGGGAGATAAAATTGTCAGCGTTAATTAGCCTTGAGAATATTACCAAAACCTATGTGACTGGCGAGAGCGAGTTTCATGCGCTGAAGGGTGTTGATTTTCAACTGCAGTCAGGCGAAATGGTTGCTATCATGGGTTCTTCTGGCTCTGGAAAATCCACCCTCATGAATATCATGGGTTTCCTCGATCATTGTACAACGGGGCGGTATTGTTTTTCGGGCCGCGATGTGTCGCGATTAAAAGACGATGAGTTAGCAGCTATTCGTAATCAGAAAGTAGGCTTTGTTTTTCAATCTTTCTTTTTACTGCCACGATTGAATGCGCTGCAAAATGTCATGTTGCCATTGTTTTATCGCGGTGAAGAAGAGTCTTCTGCGAAATTAAAAGCGTTAAACATATTAGAAAAAGTAGGTGTGCGTGATTTTATTACGCATAAACCGAATCAATTGTCAGGCGGCCAACAACAGCGCGTGGCGATTGCGCGTGCGTTAGTCGGTAATCCAGAAGTGATTTTTGCCGATGAACCAACAGGTTCGCTGGATTCAAAAACCAGTCACGATGTGATGCAATTATTGATTGATTTAAATCAGCAAGAACAACGGACGATAGTAATTATTACCCATGATAAGGAAATCAGCTTCATGTGCCCACGCGTGGTGACGATGAAGGATGGGTGTGTGGCGTGAAATAAATTAATTCTCCCTTCTCCCGCGTGCGGGAGAAGGGAGGGGATGTAAATGATAGTGAGGACATGTTTTTGAAATTAACTGCTCACATAAAAGAAGCATTATTAAATCTTTCTTCATCCAAGTTAAGATCTGCTTTGGCGTTGTTAGGGATTTTAGTGGGTACTGCTTCTGTGGTGGCAATGGTATCCGGTGGTCAGTTAGCCACAAACGAAGCATTAAAACAATTTAAAACGCTAGGCACGGATTTGTTAGCTGTTTCAATCAATGATGTCCCTAATGATGATCAGACATCGCATTCAGAAGAAAGTTTGACGTTGCAGCAGGTCATGGCTGTGACGCAGACAGAAGGACAAATTCGTGATGTCGCACCTTACACGCAGTTATATAACCCAATTCAATATAATGGCCATACATTAAATGGTGCTGTGTTAGGCGTGACAGAAAATTTTGCTAAGATTGTGCATGTGAATGTGGTGCGCGGGCGATTTATTTCATCCTTAGATCGATATTCACCATTTTGTGTGGTTGGGCATCAGCTTTATGAACAAATGAAGGCAATCTCATTTGTGGATCCGCTTGGGAAACAAATTCAAGTTGGCAGTGATTTTTTTACGATTGTGGGTGTGGCCGATGCGTGGCCTGACAATAGTTTTGTGTATGCCAATATTGATAGTGCCATTTTAGTGCCGATTCTAGCATCCACGGCACTCAGTAAGTATGCTGAAATTAATAATTTTATCGTGCAATTGGTGCCGAATGCTAATATTGACATGATTACCCATCATCTGCAGCAAGCTGTGCAGCACTATGTTCCCAATAAACGATTATATGTGCGTAGCGCTAAAGAATTGATTACGAGCATGGGTAAGCAAAGCAAAATTCTCACCGTGTTTCTTGGCTTAATCGGCAGTATTTCGCTGATTGTGGGCGGCATTGGTGTCATGAATATTATGTTGGTCTCCGTTGTTGAGCGACGGCGTGAAATTGGTATTCGATTAGCAGTCGGTGCACGGCGAGTGGATATTCGGTCGTTATTTTTAATTGAAGCGGTGATGTTGTCATTAGTGGGCGGTATTTCCGGTGTGGTGGTTGGCATCGTCATCGAATATATTATTGCATTCCTGTGGCATTGGGAATTTATGTGGTTTTTTTGGCCGCCTGTAATTGGTTTCTCAGTATCGGTTGCGATTGGCATATTTTTTGGTTTTTATCCCGCGCATCAAGCATCACAGCTTGATCCTATTGAAGCGTTGCGATCGGATTAAAATTCTATTCGTCTCTTTTGATTCCACAATGATTAATCCCTTGTTTTTCTAAATACCGCTGATGATATTCTTCCGCAGGATAAAAAACCGTTGCAGGTACAATTTGCGTCAATACAGGCGTGTGATGTTTCCTCGATAATTCCAACGCTTCTGTGGCATCCAATGCCGCCGCCATCTGCGTCGCATCATGATAAAAAATCGCAGAACGATATTGTGTGCCCGTATCAGGACCTTGTCTGTTTAATGTCGTCGGATTGTGATTCGCAAAGAAAATAGCGAGCAATTCTTTGTAAGTTACTTTCATAGGATCAAATTCAATCTCAATGGCTTCCGCATGGCCAGTTCTATCTGAGCAGACTTGTTCATAAGTCGGATTCTCAACGCCGCCACCCGTGTAGCCGACACGAGTTGCTGTGACACCATCGACTTGTCGGAATAAAGATTCCACTCCCCAAAAACACCCCGCTGCAAATGTTGCTTTTGCCATGACGATTCCTTAATGAATAAGTTTTAAAAGTTGAAATTGCAATTGCACACATAGCGCAATCGCATGATTGGTTTCACGATTAGTGCTGCTATAAATGAGCGATACAGTGTGTTTATGCGCTTTAGCAAGAATGGTGTTGAGTAAATCGTATTTGTTTTCTAATTCTTTGGCATAACGTTTTTGAAATTCACGCCAGCGACTTTCGTTACGATTAAACCAAGCCAGCAAGGCTTCACTGGGGGCAATATCTTGTAGCCATAAATCAATGCGAGCTTCTTT
>JABDGK010000022.1 GCA_013286085.1 Gammaproteobacteria bacterium
AAAGCGGAATTTTCAGTAAATATGGATTTGATCGGGAAACTTTGCCAGACAAATGAAAAAATCACGAAGTTATTATCCAATCCAGCACCGTTGAGTGCGATGGATATATTGCGTTGGCCCGGTGTATTGCAAACAGCGGAATTTGATGTGCAAGGTATGCAAAAAGAATTGTTGCAATTAGTCGAGAAGACGCTTGAAAGTTTGGTCGCCGCACGCTGCCGCGAAGGAGAGCAATTAAAAGAGTTATTTATACAGCGTTTAGAGAGTATGAAAGTGGTATTGGCAACCGTTCGAGAACGCATACCGATTATTTTGACAGGACAACGCGAAAAATTATTGGCGCGTTTTCGTGATGCCAATATACAGCTTGATGCAACACGCTTGGAACAAGAGCTGGTCTTGTTCGCACAAAAAATAGATGTGACAGAAGAAATCGATCGCCTGGATACGCATATTACCGAAGTGCATCGAACGTTAAGGCAAGACCATGTGATGGGTAGACGGCTGGATTTTTTGATGCAAGAGTTAAACCGAGAAGCGAATACCTTGGGCGCAAAATCAGTGGATGCAGAAACAACCAAGGCATCTGTGGAGTTGAAAGTATTAATCGAGCAAATGCGAGAACAAGTGCAGAACATAGAATAAACGGTGGACATGCTTGCGGAGCTCACCCTATTAAGCTTCTATACGGGGCGCTGAGGTATCCTGCGATTTTTTTAATGCTGATTATCGCAAAAAAAATTAAAAAATCCTGTCTTTCCCGCCTTCGCGGGAAAGACAGGCTTGGGATAAGTTTACTATTAAATGCAATGAATTATAAAAAATTCATGGGATACCTACATTTATTGTTGGCTACATCCCCGGCGCTTTTTTCGCAGCACGTGCCACTAGCATGGTTTCACTGGCTTGACCCGATAATATGACCAACGTATTATTCATGGCTTGTGCTGCTAACAACATTTTTTCAGTTTGTAATAATTGTGTTAGTAAAATATAAGATTGGGATTCATACATCAACGTCTGACGCAACACAGCGCCAATGCTTTCATTTGTAATGATAGCAAACCAGTTTGTTGGATCGCTAGCTTGATTGACAAGCGCGGTTTGTGCGGCAGAAATGTTATTGGTGAGATCTTCATACAGTTGACTTAATGCATAACCATCAAAAGTCTGGACTGCCGTGATAGCATTAAAGTAATTAGTATATCGCGTTTGGTCTGATGGTAGTCCTACCCACTGCGATGGGTTGGGGAGCGTGTGATTGATATTGAGTCCTGCTGCATACTTTAAATAATTGTAGCCAGAGGTGCCGGCTTTGTAGTTAGGATCTGAAAAGGTTTGTGTGCCGCCGCCAAGAAGTGTTTGGAAGGCTAAGTCATTCGCATTGGGAGTGGACTGAAATGTAATGGCTTGCGTTGGCATCGATGCTGAGCCAAAAAAATCGGTTGTTAATTGTTGTTGTAGTGTTGTTTGCGCTGTTGTGCTTGTTGCAGCTTGAGCAACATAGGTAGTGAAGCCATTTTGTAGTGTTGGTGTTGGTGTGGCTGGGTTTGTTGCAGTATCTGTGGATGTCAGGCTGGTAAGAGCAGCAATAATCCCTGCAATAGGATAGACTGGGCCTTTTGTTGGATCCATATTGGTACTGGTGAGTGCAACGACGGTTGCATTCGTATATTGGGCAATTTGGGCAAGAATAGCAGCTTCGCTTGGTGCGGGGGCTGGTGTATCGGCTCTTAATTGGGATATGCTCGAGATGCTAATGGCGATAGTTGTTAAAGCACCCAGGGCGATTTTTTTTGCATATTTTTTAAAAGGTGACATCAGCTAACTCCTTGTTATGCTCAGTATTGAATCCCTAATCCATCCTGTTTCTTTGTTGAATTTGAGCCGTTATTTCCTGTCCCACTTGAAGCGGGTGGTGTAGAAAATCCTGTGTAGCTTTGTGGTGGTTGTGTTACCTCAGGCGGTGTTGTCTCAGGTTGTGCGGCGGGTGCTGCTGGTGTTTGGTTGTTGACAGTCGTGGTATCGCTAGTTTCTGTGCTTTGCTCCGGTGTAGTGGCAGCGGGCGTTTTTGTTGTGTCTGGCGTAGCCGGCGTTTGAAAAGTGGGTTGTGATGAAAATTTTTGGTTAACTTGCTGGTTGAGTTGTGCTTGTGTTTGTTGTGTTTGTTGTTTGACTATGTTTTTGAAATCATCGGGTGAGACTGGCTTGGGTGTTGATGTAGATGGCGCTGTGCTATTACTGGATGTTGTTGATGGGGATGAAAAGAAAGATTGCGCAAATGTGAGGGAAGTTGCTAATAGCACTAATATAAAAATAATTCCTACTCTAGGTTTAGACATGTTCTTGCTCCAATGCTTTTAAGACGATTTCAAATCGTTCTGGTGAGAATACCCTAGCGAGCAGTCTGAGTCGCTCAAAAATAATATTTCTGCGTAAGAATAAACCCGCTAATAAGTTTTCAGGGGAATTGTGTTCTTCCGCATACATTAATAATTTCGAGGCGGAGCCAGGGTCAATAGTATCAATAGCTTGCAATATGCGTAAAATGCGCGAGGTTTTAATGTGGGCGCAAAAAGCAATAAATTGCTCTTCTTTGCTTAATTCAAAACGTGTGAGCTGTTCTAGGGAATCGCCAAGTTCGTTAATGGCTTTTTCTAATGTAGGATCGCCGTCTAATGTCCAGTCCTCAGCGCTTTCCATGAAGGAAATCACCCTATAAATCATTGGATCTTCATAGTTTTTCCAAAACTCATGGGCTGCATCAAGATCCAATTTGGGCATGCTTTCATCCATTATTTAGAACGCGATAAACTGGGTGGGCACGCTTCACTTTGTCCACCCGACGACTCGCAATAGAATCAAATAATAACATATTTGCATTGGGTTGAAATGTCCAAGCGCTATTGTTTTGTAACAACTTGAATCTACAGTATCATTTTAGAGTAAGTGTTGCCCTATTGATTAATTAATTTCCTCACTTAAAGTTGTTTTTACTGGGTTCTAGTGCTACTGTTAAATAATGGCGGGGGGATCTTTATATGGCTGTGAAAGATGTTGTAAAAGTTTCGCGGAAGACATTCTTCAATCCGTCTGGTTGGCTAGGCTATACCGCTCTTAAAACCAATTCCCAGTTTGTGTGGCAAACGCTCCGTCAATTGATGACAGCGCCTGAATCCACGTTGCCGGCCGAAACGACGGAAACTTTCGAAGAAGCACTTCAGCGTTACAATTTAACCCCAGAAGCCGTGAAAGAAATTGAAAAAGACTATTTGTTTTATGCGGGTCTTTTTTTATTTCTCGGAATTTTTTCGATATTGGTTGGCTTGTATTTTCTATTTTTCGAAAGAACCATTGTTGGTTTTTTATTAAGTTTAGCGGTGACGATGTTGTTTGGATCGCAAGCATTTCGTTATCACTTTTGGTATTTTCAAATTAAGCAACGCAAGTTGGGATGCACTCTGAATGAGTGGTTGGAAACGTATTTTCCCCAAGTTAAGAGACCCGGCCCATGATGAGTCTTTTCACCATCGCGAGTAATGATCAATCTGTTTTTTATCTTGGCCAGCTATTTGGTAGTGTGGGTACGGTATTGCAGCCGAATGGTAGCGGTAGCAGCGTACTCAATATCGTTGGCACGATGTTCAAGACTATTAATACGACCGCATTGGTATTGGGCGCTTTATTGGTGACGTATACCACGGTGGTGGGTTTGCTAAAAAGCGCTCATGAAGGGCAATTTCTTGGTAAAGAATGGAGTTCGATGTGGGTGCCGATGCGTATGGTGTTGGGTATTGCGGCACTCTTTCCCACCGGCTTGGGATATTCTGCGATACAAATTGTGATGATGTGGTTTATTTTGCAGGGAGTTGGCGCGGCAGATACATTGTGGAATGTCATTTTAAATTACGTCAGTGTGATGGGATCGCCTTATGCCAGTGTGTCGATACCAACACAGGTGGGTATTTCACACGATATGAAGACGTTGTTCCAAGCATTAACGTGTGACAATGCAGCGAGAAGAACGGATTCTGCATCATGGGCAACGTATGCAAACCCGGACAGCAGTGGTCCGAATCTCAGTTATTATTATTGTGCTGATCCTGCCAATGCGGGTAATAATTTTTGTAATGCCAATGCGGGGCAACCTCAACCCAAGTTGTCAACTGTGTTGGCGAGTCCGCAAACGTATCCAACGATTTGTAATTTCAACACCACTGATAAAACGGTGACTTGTGGTATTGGCCCCGTAGCGCCAGGCAGTGCCGGCGCGGGTGCTTGCGGTAGCATTACGATGGGCGACCTCACGCAAGTGCAATGTCCGGGGGATTCCACTAATTCGGTTGCTTCACAAATTACTTGTGCGGCTTTTAAAGGGCAACAGACGATATTGACGGATCCAACAGCAGGTATTGTTCCTTACTTAGAAACAATAGCCGGTCAGTTGAATGACATGGATAATGGGTACATGTATTTTTATCAAAGTCAATCTCCCACACCGGTTGTGAATGCGCCGCCGTCTAATCCATCCACATCAACAACATTCATCAAGAATTACTGCGGGAATAATCAGATCGCTGATTCTGGCTGTTGTGTATATACCCCCCCTTCTTCGTCTTTATTACCTGCTAGCAAGTGTCCCACGCAAGCGAGTAATACATTTCCTTACATAAACGGCGATGTGGGGAACGCTACGAATAGCGATTACACGAATTTAAATATTTCAAGCGGGTCTGCAAATTCAGAAGGCAGTGTTATTTGGTCGTGTGGTCTCGGGCCTTATCTTGCTAGCAATACATCAACTTGTTTGCAAGGTACCACGAAGGATGAGGACTTCATTACCAGCAGTGTGAATAACTATACTGTTTATGTGAATGCACAAGTGCAGGCTGTGCTTACTGCGGTTCTACTGAATCCTATTACTATAACAGGTGCCTATCAAGATGCGTCCAATATGGGATGGTTAATGGCGGGTGCTTACTATTATAAGCTGGCATCAGCTAATAACAATAATCAAAAAGCGGCTGTTCCTACCTTCAGTGTGGCTACTCCAAATCCGACACTGGGTTCAAGTAGTAATAGCTTGTCTAAGTATCGAAATAACTATTCAGCTGCGGGAACCATTGCTACAAACATAATGAGTCAAACCGGCGGCGGTGGTACATCAGCGATCTCGTCGGCTCCCGGTGCAGGCGAGGTTAATTCTGCCTTGAATGGCAGTGCCAATGGCATTATTAATGATTTCATGGGTGCGATGGGCACGGGTG
Source organism: Gammaproteobacteria bacterium (assembly GCA_013286085.1). Lineage (GTDB taxonomy): Bacteria > Pseudomonadota > Gammaproteobacteria > DSM-16500 > DSM-16500 > UBA5158. The sequence continues at coordinate 5,268 of JABDGK010000022.1, forward strand.
CTAATAATCCAACAGGCGGTCAAGCAACTAATCCATTAGTGGCGATACAGCATACGGGTGAGTCATTGCTGATTAATGCGCAAACGCTTTATGCTGTTACCTTGGCAATATTTATAATTGTGTTGATTGCGGCTAAAATCAATGCTATTGGGTTAGGTACAGGGTTGACAGATAATCCATTTGCAGCAGCTGGACTGTTTCTCGCAAACTCAATTTATACCGCAATAATTGCTTTTGTTGCTTGGTGTATTACCCTCGGTGGTACGTTAGCCATTTATACGCCTTTAATTCCCTATACGATTTTTGTGTTTGGTTCGATTGGTTGGTTTTGTCAAGTGATTGAAGCCATGGTTGCGGGTCCCTTTATTGCCTTGGGAATTTTGGCGCCAGGTGGCGGTCATGAGTTATTAGGACATGCCCACAAGTCGTTGATGATGGCGTTGGATATTTTCTTACGCCCACTCTTGATGGTGACAGGAATGATATTTGCCATGCTGTTAAGCAGTGTGGCTGTTAGCATTATTAATGCCGGTTTCAAGGGTGTGATGGGTGATATTGATGCGAGTCCGGGGCTGCCTGAATTAATTATGTTTTGCACGGCGTATACAATGCTTGTGTTGACCGCTTTGAATAAATGTTTTGCGCTCATTCATTTGCTCCCTGAAAATGTCTTGACATGGATTGGTGGTCAGGGCAGGGCTGCTGGTGAAGCGGAAGCTGTGAGTGCGGCGAAAGGTGGTGTCGAAGCGGGCGGTGGATTGGCTGCGAGCCAAGCATCTAGCCATATGGCTGGGGCTAAAGATGCAGATGAGAAGGGAATGGAGGCGATTGCGAGGAAGAATAAAAGTATGGAAGATGCTGGGGCAAAACGTAAATAAGGCAAAAGGCAAATGGAGGCAGTAAGCAAATGGTGTCAGGCCTGGGTTCTGGGGTTTGAAGAAATTAACTTTGATTTTCGAAATCGTATTTCATATAATGCCCTCTCACTTTAATACGCAATACGCTAATAATCTCTTCTAATAGCAAAAAATCCTTCTTTTCCTCGCATTTTTCGTTTCTATCTTAAAATTACATTTATTTAAAATCACCTTAACCTATGCCTAGAAAACCACGAATTCATTATCCGGGTGCCTTTTATCATGTCATGGTAAGAGGAAACGCCAAAGGAAATATTTTCTTTACTGAAAATGATCGAGAGTATTTTTATCTTTTGCTGCAAGAAACAACTATACACTATCAATATCGTTTACATGGGTTTTGCTTGATGAGCAATCATGTGCATTTGATAATCGAAGTTGACGATGTTCCATTATCAAAGATCATGCAAAATATTTGTTTTCGTTACGCACGTTATATAAATATGTCTTTTAATCGAGTTGGTCATTTATTTCAAGGACGTTACAACGCTATTCTAGTTGAAGCAGATTATTACTTATTAATTTTAATTAGATATGTGCATCTGAATCCAATACGAGCAAATATGGTAAAAAACTTAAATGATTACCCGTGGAGCAGTCATCACGCTTACTCGGGAAGAGCAAAATTTTCATTTTTAACAACAGATTTTGTTTTAGGATATTTTCATAATAATTTGTTGGTAGGGAGAGAGCTCTATCAACAACACATATCGAGCAGCGATTTGCTTGAGACCTCGCAAATAAATTTTCATTCAGGTAACCAAAAAAACTATTCTGTTTTAGGGAGTGATGATTTTGTAAAAAACTTATCAGTTGATTTAAATGAATGCTCTTTTTCCGATATTTCATTAGAACAAATAATCAATTTTGTTTGTCATTACTATTCAATAATCCAAAATGATTTACAAAGTATTGCGCGAAAAAGCTTATACGTAAATGCTCGTGCGAGCATTGCTTGGCTAGCGCAAAAGCTAGAAGTATGTACTGTAACCGAAGTGGCTCGTTGCTTTAGAAAAGACCCAACCACATTAATTGAGAAAATCAAAAAGTTAAATGCCGAAAATGCAACGATTATAGAATTAAACAATATATTGCATTTATTACTTAAAAACCCCAGAACCCAGGCCTGACACCGCAGTTCACTCAACCACCGCAGTTTAGGCGCCGCAGTTCAATCCATACCTTCGCGTCTATCCAGTTCTGCTAATACACGATAGTGACGTTCCGAAATAATACCCGCATCAAATTTTTCTTTCGCATCGGCCACCATAGTGCGGCCTTGTTCGCGCACCATGTTGCGGACGGTGGCGGTGATGTTTAGCATGTCGGTATCCAGTAATTTATCTCTGACTTTTTCATCAAAAATTAAATATTCACGGAGTGCCACACGCTTGCCATCCACGGTGGGAATGAGGCGCTGTGATAATACTAAGCGAATCGTTTCAATAATGTCGATGGTGCGGCCTTGACGTTCTTCGCTAGGGAAAGTGGTGACTAGACGACGCATGGTTTCGGCGACACCGTTACTGTGTAAGGTTGTATACACAGGGTGACCTGTCATAGCCGCTTCCATGACGGCGCCAATCGTTTCTTGATCACGTGCTTCACCCACGAGAATCAAACGAGGTTTACGACGTAGTGCATTACGTACACCGGCTGCAAAGCTCGGTAGATGGCGAGGGATTTCGGATTGGCTCACGATGACAGAGGTTTTTTCAATGCTGTCGTAGACAAATTCAATAGGAGCTTCATACGTTAAAATTTTACGGTTGCTGTTGGGATCTTCTGCGATGTTGCGAATAATAGCAGAGAGTAATGTGCTTTTACCTGAACCGGTTGCCCCCGTGACATACACGACACCTTGTTCAGGTGTTAAGGCATCTAAAATAGCTTGTGGAAGATTCATGCTCGCTAAGGTAGGTGGATCGCTTGGAATGGTACGCGCGGTAATTTGCATACCATCGTGGCCTTCGACTTGGCAGCCGGTGCCATTAATACGAAAACGATAACGATCCGAACGATTAGGGCGAATTTCATAGTGTGTATCAACGTCTTTGCCCGACATGATTTGTGCGGTACCGTTGGGTCCATACATGGCATTAATAATTTCGCCTACTTCTGGATTCGCTAAACGACGGCGCGTGATTTTTTTGAGTTGACCATAAATTTCAGCGAATATGGGTTCATTGGTTTGAAACGTAATATCAGAAGCCCCGAGTTTGCTGGCATGCATTAAAATGTCATTCATTGAATCGATGGTAAGTCGAATGGGTTCCTGTGGAAATAAAAAATCAGTCGTCATGTTTCACCACGATGGCTTTCCAGCCGTTGCTGTCAGTTTGAAGTTGTGGATGTTCAGAGATACGCAGGACTTGATCATTGACGCGCATATCATCGCCATTGCCCGTGATGCCGAGTTCGGTTTTTGAAACATAAGGTGCTGTAATCATGTTTTCTTGTAAAAGTTTGCGATACAAAATCATGCCATTATAGTCGCGCTTTAATAGCGCTAAACTTTGTTGAAAAATGCTATAGGCTTGTTGCGTGCCTTTTTCCCAGCCCACGGTAATGGCATGTTGCCAAATACGTCTTTCGTCGGCATTGGTGGGTAATAATACTTGATGTGGCATTTCAGGTGGTGTGAACGATTGCCATAAATATTCGCGCCAGTTAGGTGGTGTGGTGGCAAAGCGTGCTTGTTTCACAATTTTATAGGTTTTATCAGCAACACGAATGGTGTCGGGATCTGCTAAATTTAGGTTGTTATCGCCTTGCACCAGTACCGGTGGTAGAACGCCATGACTCAGCATCATGCCGTTAAAGTTGAATAAGGCTTCTAAGTGTCTTTTGTCTTTTGTCAGGTTGTCATCGATTTCTTTCGCAGCGGCGGCAAGTCCAGCTTGCGCACCCATGCTCATGCCAGTGTCTTCTAATGATTTAAAACGAATTTGACTGCTATCCATGCCGGTTTCACCATTGCGTGGCGCTTCGGCTTCCAGGTTTTTTAATTGATTGATATCATTCATATCAATGGATTTTGGCGACGTGGTGGTAGAGCAAGCGACTAGTAAGCTTGTGATTGTGATGATAGCAAGGTTGCGCATATCTCTCATGTTTCTATTTCCAAGCCTCTACAACATTAGTTTTTCGCATAACGTAGTTCAACAACGCGACTATCTGGGAAGATGACAATGTTTGCGCGTCTTCCACATTGGTAACCAACGTCTCTGAGTGCATCTGCAACGACGATATTTTTAGCGTAAACAGTTACGAGCACAGGGATGGCTGGTTTGGCGCCCAGAATACGTAATCGATAATTAGATGCATCAGTCAGCTGTTTTACTAATTGCTCAACAGGCCCTGACCAATCAATGGATGTTATTCCTCCCATGCCATAACTGGCTGGGTTGGGTGGTGGATCAATAGCGGGTAATGGCCGTGCAGATTGCGCAATCTCAGATAAATTCACAATCGAACGGCTCACAGAATAAGATGCTTCTGCTAAGGCAACATCCGCGCTGGTTTGGGGATTGGTTGGCGCTGGCGATGATGCGCACGCACTGAGAGCGAGAGCTGATAACAATAGGATGACTAACTTGATATTCATGACTGTTTTATTTTCCCTAATATTTACAAGCTTTGTATGGCTACTATACAGTTTAGCGAGTAGCATTTTACTTGTGGAAACAGTACGTTTAATCAGGCATTGAATCAAGTCAGCTAGGCAAAGTCAAGCCAAACTTTATACGTAAAAACTAGACCTTTTTTAGTAATTAGCGCTAGAATCAGAATATGGGTGACTTGAGGGAAATTCGCATGGCGCATTGGCGAGATTCAGCACGGAATGTTCGTTTTTGGATTGTTGATTACCGCGCGTGTTTTCCATTATTGATTTTTGTGTTTCATATTAGCTGGATGACCTTCTTTGGTGTTCTTATTACGATTTGTTTTTTTGCTGCATTAGAGCATTTCGGATTTACAGTGTCGGTGTTTGGACGTTGGTTGCGCTCCTTTATTGCTGGACCGCGTAAAGTCGCTCAACCGTGGTGGAAATAGTGAGGTTTATCGCATGGATATGTCAGCACAACTCGGTAAGATCGCGCGTGCAATGGAAGGGCGTTTTAGCTTAAATGGGCGTCCGATGACTATTGAGGAAGTGTTCTCTCCGACTGGTTTATTACCTGCTATTGCGCGACGCGCTGATCAATTGTCTTCTTTATGCTTGGGTTATGGCATCGGTCTTACTTTTGAAGAGGCAGAAGGTTCTATCCTGGGTGTTAGAGTCAATTTTGATGATGTGACTCCCAATGTTTTACGTATGATGTGTGTCACGGATGTTTTGAATGAGTTGATGCAAGCTACGCCTCGTGGGGATATGACGGCGTTGGATCAGTTGATGTATGACTAGATAAGCAATCGATGATCCCCTCGTGAACGTGCCCGCGCGCGTGTCCGTGCCCGTTTTTTCAAATTTAATTTGATATTCTAGCCATTTTAGTGAGCATTGAGACTATTCGTATCAATAGTTCACGCCCTTTAGTGTAAGGCTGCTCTTCAATAATCCGAAGCGGATATAGGGGCATTTACGAGAGGGGGTGTTGCAATTTTCTGATTATTATAAAGTTACAGAAAAAAACGGGCACGGGCACGCACGCGGGCACGTTCACGACGTTTTCATTGGTTGTTGCTGTATCGAAGTGTTATTCAGTGCGTGGCGTGCGTGATAAAAGCTGCTGTATCGCTTGTTTTATCGTGATATTTTCCTGCAATACTTCCCAAACAGTTTCAGAAATTGGCATATCAACGGCATACTTTTTTGCTAAACCAACAATAAGTTCAGCATTACGTTTGCCTTCGATGACTTGGCCAATCTCTCGTTCTGCTTCCGTGATGGTTTTACCTTTGCCTAATGCAAGACCAAAACGTCGATTGCGTGATTGGTTGTCAGTACAAGTGAGGATTAAATCACCCAACCCGGTGAGTCCCGTAAAGGTTTCTGCGTGTCCGCCTGCCGCAACGCCGATGCGTGTCATTTCGGCTAAGCCACGTGTAATCAGTGCACTGCGTGCATTGGCACCTAATTCCATCCCATCAGCAATGCCGGCGGCAATGGCTAAGACATTTTTGACGACACCGCCTACTTCTACGCCGATAATATCTTGACTGAGATAAACACGAAACAGGGGGCTGCTAAAACGTTGCGATAAACTAGTAGCAAACTGCAAATCCTCACTCGCCATGACAACGGCAGTCGGTAGGCTGGCCGCGACTTCGCGAGCAAATGAAGGTCCCGAGAGAGCAGCATATTGGCATTGGTTACCGAGCACGCGGCGTCCTACTTCGTGAAGTAGTTCACCCGTTTGTAAATCCAGACCTTTTGTGGCTGAGATAATGCCTATGGGTTTGTCGATGAGTGGTTGCAATGCCAAAAGAATATTGCGAAAACCTGCAGAGGGTACGGCGATGAGAATATCGTGATTATTATTTACCGCTTCGGTGAGGTGACTGGTAACGTGTAAGTTGTCAGGAAAGACATGGCCAGGCAAATAACGGTTATTTGCCCGATCAGTTTGTAGTGTTATGACGCGAGAGGGTTCATGTGTCCATAGCCATACGGTTTGTCCTAGTTTAGCTAGGTGAAGAGCAAGGGCCGTTCCCCACGAGCCTGCTCCTAAAACCGCGATGGGCTTTTGACGTTCCATGTGCACACTCACGATTGATTAATGAATCTTAGTGTCGCCACTTTCTTCTGTTTTAGCAGGGGACTTTTTTTGTTCTTCCAAATGTTGGGCATATAAAGCGTCAAAATTGACAGGTGCCAAAATCAATTGCGGGAAGCCGCCACGCACAACCAAGTCAGAGATAGCTTCACGCGCATACGGGAATAAAATATTCGGGCAGAAGCTACCAAGCATTTGTTGTAATTGATCACCAGGAAAGCCAGTAATTAAGAAAATACCCGCTTGATGTACTTCTACTAAGAATGCGGATTTTTTGCTGCTGGTCACGGTTGCTGTCACGGATAAAACAACTTCATGTACGTTATCTTGAATGCGCGTGCTTTTGGTTTCTAGGTTAAGTTGAACTTCTGGTTTCCAGTCATCTGAGAATGTGTGTGGTGTGTTGGGCGCTTCGTATGAAAGATCTTTTACATAGATGCGTTGGATTTCAAATGCAGGAGCAGCAGTATTTTTGTCAGTCATGTTCGAAGGTTCCTTAATTAATAAATGAGAGAAGCTAGGCAAGTAGTTTATCTAGCTCGCCTGATTTGGCTAGTGCAGAAAGATCGTCAAATCCGCCGATAGCTTGGTTGTTGATAAAAATCTGTGGTACGGTGCGACGGCCGCTGAGTTGTATCATTTCATCGCGTTTTGTGTCATCAAGGTCAATGCGTATTTCTGTGTAAGTGACATGCTTACTATCCAGCAATTGTTTGGCATAGACGCAGTACGGGCAATTTTCTTTTGAGTAAATAATAATAGTAGCCATCGTTATTCCTTGGTTAGTGGCATGTCAGCATTAGACCAGGCTTGGATGCCGCCAGCAAGAATTTGGGCGTCGATGCCTTGTTTCAATAATAAACTTGCAATACGCGTCGATTCCATGCCAGTTGCACAGACTAATACAATGGGGCCGGATTTCAGTTTTTCAAGGCGCTTTGGTGTTTCAGTCAGCTCGGCTGCAGGAATGGAACGTGAATTAATAATGTGGCCCTGATTAAATAGAGCGTTGCCGCGTAAGTCGATGACGGTTGCGCGACCATCATTAATTAAGCGCGTGACTTGTGCGGGGCTGATTTTGATTGCATTGCGCTTTTGATTAATAAACTCAAGTGAAATAAGCACAAATAAAATGGTAAGAAATGCTATATTCAGCAGCAAATGGTGTTGTATAAATAACATGATATCTTGCATGAGTCACCTGTGTAAAAGCGGATGCAAAGTGTACCAGATTAGGGAGCTGAAGGAATAGAAAAATCTCATTCACTGCTGGTCAATTATCGCTCTTGCACAAGACCAAATATCAATGCGAGCAGCGCCAGCTATTTTGAGTGTTTTACTGATTTCTTCTATGGTGCCACCCGTCGTAATAACATCATCGAGAACGGCAATATGCCTGCCCGTTAAGTCTGTCATGATTTTAAAAGAGTTTTTGATATTTGCATGGCGCTTCTCACTCTGTAAACGTGCTTGTGGTTCAGTATATTTGATGCGCTGGCAGGTGGTTGTATCAATGGGTATATCGAGAAGACGACGAATAGGGCGAGCCATTTCGACTGCTTGGTTAAACCCCCGTTCTCGTAATCGTTTGTTATGAAGTGGCACGGGGATAATCATCTCGGGTAGCGGTTTATTGTGATACCAATGGTGTTGAATGGCATCGGCTAGGAGTTCACCTAACAAGCGGCTGTTGACGAGGGCCTGATGAAATTTCAACTCCATAATGAGCTTGGTAATCGGTGGTTGGTAAGTAAATAGCGCATAGGTTGCATCAAAAGCCGGTGGGTGTTGCAAGCATGCCCCGCAAAGTAGATGGCTTTCTAGGGGTGTTGTGAAAATTTTTGCACATCGCGAGCAGCTCTGCGGTAGAATAGGCAGCTCTATGCGACAGGCATGGCAGAGATCTTGTTGCGAGTGCGCAGGCGCATGACAGAGAATACAGGTGTAGGGTAAAAGACAGTGAAGAAATGTTTTTAAATAGTGAAAAATAGTTTGCATACAATGTCCATAATAAATGAAAACAATAATCAGTTAGTTGCGCCGGCAGCGTATGCTGAAGCTGCGGTATTAGCCAATACCATTGGCGAGGAAATGCTGACACGCTTGGAGTGGATGGCATTACAACCGTCGGTTATTGTGGATGTGGGGTGTGGGGTGGGGTATTGCGCATCGCTATTACAAGCACGTTATCCTACAGCAACGGTGATTGCGTTGGATGTGGCTTATCCTATGCTGGCGCATGCTAAACAGCAAGAAAAAACTGACAAGCTAGCTTTTGTTTGTGCTGATGCACTGCGATTACCTTTGCCTGATCATTCGGCTGATATTGTTTTTGCAAATTTAGTATTACCTTGGTTGGCGAATGCAGAAGAAGTTGTGCGTGAATGGCGCCGGGTATTGCGTCCAGGTGGGTTGTTAATGTTTACGAGTTTAGGTCCGGATACATTGCAAGCTTGGCGTGATAAATTAGGTGATTTTACACTGCCGCATTTTATCGATATGCATGAGATTGGGGATGCATTGACGCGAGTGAGATTTTCAGATCCGGTGATGGATGTCGATTATTTCACGTTGACCTATCGCGAACGTCACGCTTTTTTTACAGAATTACAAGCAAGCGGTATGATTATTCCGGCATGTTATGAAAATCTTATTCCTGATGATGTCTTATTGCGGAATGCAGAGCATAAGTTAGAAATAACCTATGAAGTTGTTTATGGTCATGCCTGGGGTCCAGAATGTGATGCGGATCATGTGGCTGATGAGTTTGGTACAGTAAAAATTCCGTTGGCGCATTTGCGTCGGCGATGGTAGCCCGTATAGAGCGCAGCGTAATACGGGATGGTGTGCACAAAAAATCCCGTATTACGCTGCGCTCCATACGGGCTACGATTCTTTGATCGGGAACTGTCTGATGCAAGATATCTATATTGGTGTAGATGGTGGCGCAACCAAATGTAAGGTTCGGATTGAAGACCAAGCCGGTAATTTGCTTGGGCAAGCTGTGGGTGGTCCAGCTAATATTCGTCTTTCTGTTGATTTAACATGGCAATCTATTTTTCAAACTATTGATGATGCTTTGCAAGCACATGCAATGTCGTTGCGAGATAAACGGCATCGTTTCCACGTGGGTTTGGGTTTGGCTGGCTCGGAAGTGCAAGAGGCGCGAGTTGCTTTTCTCGATGCGCCACATCCGTTTGCAACGTTACATTTGTTTTCAGATGCGCATGTGGCTTGTGTCGGTGCGCATGCCGGTCGTGAAGGTGCCATTATTATTATTGGTACAGGTGTTATTGGTTATCAAGTTGAGAATGGTCAAGGGAGTCGAGTGGGCGGTTGGGGATTTCCACATGATGATTTGGGTAGTGGTGCGTGGTTGGGATTGGAAGTTGCACGCTTAACTTTTCAAGCACTGGATCGACGTATCGAAACAACGCCCTTACTAACCGATGTATTTGCTTTTTTTGATAATGACTTTAATCGATTTGTAACCTGGGCAAATCGTGCGACGTCGAATGAGTTTGCACGTTTAGCGCCACTCGTGATTAATCACAGCCAGCAAGCAGAAAAATGGGCGTTAAAGCTGATGAAAAAAGCCGCGCGTGCGGTTGATCGTATTGGTACTACATTAGAGAAAATACAGCAACAGCAAGATGTATCTTTGCCGTGTTGTTTATTTGGTGGAATTGCACCGTTTATTGAGCCATGGCTATCCTCCTCGCTGCGTGATCGATTGGTGGCGCAACAAGGTGATGCGACGACGGGAGCAATTTTGTTAGCAAGAAAATTCGATGAAACAATGCAGTTAGGATAAATAAACATGGATCTTATTTTATCTGGCCCCACCATTTATGCTGAGCAAGGTGCGTTGGTGAATACCATGCTGGGAATAGAATCGGGAAAAATTTTTGCATTAGATCAGCAATTGCAAGCAGAAGAAAAGCGTCACTTTCCGGCAAATTATCACATTGTTCCTGGTTTTATTGATATGCACGTGCATGGCGCAAACGGGTGCGATGTGATGGATGCGAATTCGGATGCATTGCTCGCTATCAGTCATGCATTGGCAGCAGAAGGTACGACGGGATTTTTAGCGACGACCATGACGGCTGACGTGACAGAAATTGATAGTGCTTTATTGGCAGTGCGGGATTTTGTGAAATCCAATGTAAAAAAAGGCGCTGCTCTATTGGGGGTGCATTTAGAAGGACCTTTTTTAGCAGCAACCAAAATGGGCGCACAGCGCGGTGATAAAATTATTCCACCTAATATTGAACTCATGCGACATTGGCAAACACTCTCTGCTAATTTAATTAAGTTAGTGACCTTGGCGCCTGAGCAACCGCATGCGTTGAGTTTGATTGAATATTTAGTTCAGCAGCATATTATTGCTTCTATTGGTCATACCAATGCAACCTTTGCAGAAACGACGGCGGCGATTGCGGCAGGTTGTTCCCATGCGACACATCTTTTTAATGCGATGCGCGGCATTCATCAGCGGGAGCCTGGTGCTGTGACAGCAGCATTGCTTTCGTCAGCCATTACTGCGGAGCTCATTTTAGATGGTGTGCATTTGCATCCAGCCATTGTTGAGTTGGTGTATCGTATCAAAGGGCGAGAAAAAATCGCCTTAGTGACGGATGCCATGCGCGCGAAATGTTTGAGTGATGGTTGTTATGATTTAGGCGGGCAATCTGTGCAGGTGAGAAATGGTGAGGCGAAATTAGCGGATGGTACGCTTGCTGGTAGTGTATTGACGATGAGTTCTGCTATTCAAAACATGATGAAATTTACAGGCTGTGGTTTAGGTGATGCGGTGAAAATGGCAGCAGAAAACCCTGCGAAGCTGTTAGGTATTTTCGATCAAAAAGGCAGTATTGCAGTTGGTAAAGATGCGGATTTGGTGGTGTTGAGTGAATCGTATCAAGTTGTGATGACGGTGCGAGAAGGCGAAATTTGTTATCAAGAGTCGGAAAAAATTAAAACGTAGGGCGGAGTTTGCCAATTTACTTTAAGCAATGCGAGAACCAGGGTGGAGTCTGTGCATGTTTTTTAAAAAAATGGATAACTATTTTTTACTGACAACCATACTCGTTATTTATATAACTGCCTGGATGATACAGTCGCGTTTGTTGATCAATTGGGACAGTAGTCTCTTGATGCGCGAAGCGAAATTGTTATTGGCTGGCGGAAATTACGTGAGCGATTTTTTTGAATTAAATCCTCCCATGTCCATCTATCTGTATTTATTTCCTGTTATCTTAACCAAAATCTTTCATCTGAGTGTCATGTTGGCATTGCGTATCTATGTTTTCCTGCTTGCAACGCTATCTCTTGCTATGTGTTATTTAACTATCAAAAAAATTTTCTCTCCCAGGGATGCTGTTGTATCCTATTTGTTTTTTACTGCATTAATGATAGTTTTTCTCATTTTTCCAATGATGGATTTTAGTGAAAGAGAGCATTTATTAGTTATTTTTACGATGCCTTATTTTTTGGTTATTGCTACCCGATTGCAAGGGGGTATGGTTAATACAGGTTATGGTGTTGTTGTTGGAATACTAGCGGGAATAGGGTTTGCAATTAAGCCATTTTTTTTAATCGTATTTGTTTTCACAGAACTATATTATAGTATTTCTACCAAAAATCGTTTTGGTTGGGTTCGGGCTGAAACGAAGGCAATTATTTTCTTATTACTTATTTATGTGCTATCTGTATTTATTCTCTATAAAAATTATCTTGATATTGTTGTGCCAATCACATTGCGATTTTATTACCAGAGTGTCAGTGATCCATGGAAAACGGTATTGCTCCATCCTGTCGTATTGTTTTGTTATTATATGGTAGGTTTATTTTTTCTTATCCACGAGAATAAAAATCCATATAAAGCACTGGCCTCAATTTTATTGATCGCATTGGTTGGCTATTTATTGGCGTATTTTCTGCAGCGAACAGCTTGGGCATATCATCAGTTACCTGCGGTTTCTATGGCCATTTTATTAGGTACTTTATTGTTTGGGATTGCGGTTATTCGACTATATAAAAGTAAAACCGGATTTTGTATAACCCCCATTTTAGCGAGTGCAATTTTCGCATTTCCTGTCTATGTTATGAATAGTGACTATTTAAATAGTCTTGCATACAAGAATGATCACAATAATTTTATCGATTTTTTACATGCTTATGCCTGGCATAAGTCTATTTGTTCATTTCAAACGTCAGCGTTAGCCATGTTCCCCTTTGTTGATTATGCGGATGTCAGTTTTGTTTGTCGAAATTCCGCTTTGTCTTGGGTGCCTAATGCAGTCAGACAAACAAGCATGTCACGCATCGGTAATAGTGATGCCTTACAACAGAAGCACAAAGACGAAATTTTTTTGGTTAATATGGTTTCTGAAGATTTAAATACCAGAAAACCTGATTTCGTATTGGTTGATGTATCAAACAAAAAATTTTTTCCTGAGCGTATTGCATTTTCTTATTTAAAATATCTTTCTGGGAATAAAGAATTCCAAGCAGCATGGAAGAAGTACGTTTATTTGATAACGGTGGCTCAGGGTTCAAATGATACGTTTCGTGTTTATCAGCGAATCGATAGATAGTCAATGAAAATTATTTCGGTCTTGCTGCCTTACACTCTTTTGAGAGTCTTTCCTGGGTACGTTGTTCTTTGGCGGTGAGCTGATCCCTTGATAATTCTTCGTTGGGATTTGTAAAAAAAGTATGTACTAATTTATAAGCTGAACGTCCACTCAGAAAAATAGGATTTTTTTCGCGTGGATTCAGGAATTTTTTTACATTATCAGGGATATGGTGAACACCGTGTCCAGAACTGTTAAGTGAAATTTGCAAAATTCTTAAGTGCGCATATTTTTTGACAACATGATCGAAGCGAGTAGTGCAACTTGGTTCCCTATGTAACTTAGCAGTTAGCGCGGTGTGGGTGTTAATAATAGCGTCATAGTTGTTACACCGATCCATATGAGCTTTTATATAGCCATGCATAGATTCAAGATTGATGGGTGCGTTATCTTTAGGTTGAACGAGTTCTTTAAATAACGTGGAATCAGCTTCGCGTATTTTGTTGAGAAATGCATGTAAGCCAATAGATTCTAAATAGTCTGGCCATGAAACACCCTGATCAGGCGTGATTAGATAGCGTGTTAACACTGCTGTGGAAAGATTGTTATTCGCTGTTAGATTCTCAAATAATTGAATACCGCCATCGTGGTTGTAATACGCTGCAAATCTTTCCAGTAACCACTTCTCCTGGTTTTTATGCTGGTGGCGGTTAAAGAGAGTTGTTTCTCTCAAGAGTTGAATAAAAATACGCAGAAGAAATGCAATATAATTTCTGTCGTTACCTAATAAATTGAGTAGTTCGGTGCTCTCTCCTCGAAATAAGCTGGATAAGAGATGAATATATCCTTGGGTTTCAATCAGCTCTTCAGCTACGGTTATTTTTTCTTGAGGGGTTAGCGTTTTATTTTTTACAAAAATTGCAGTGAAAATATTGTACCCTTCCTCAGGGGCATCGATTGTGCCCTGCTGAATGTGAGTATTGAGAATTCCATAGCCTCTATAGTAGGTTGTGGTTGATTGCGTACAAACATAATGCCTGTCTGTATAGGGTAGGCCTGATGCAGTGTCAGACAGGAAGCGAGTGACGAGATCGAGTGATGGGTTTCTGTAGTGTGTATATGGATCTGGAGCGGGCTTTGGATCTCTCAAGGGCTTATACCAAGAACGATTCCGGATTCGTTCATTGAACATGGCGATGTTGCAGTAGGATGCAGAATAAATTAGTTCTTTGTGATAACGAAAATTCGCTCGACGACAGTGTTCTGCCATCTCGGCAGTTGTTTTGGCATCTGTTATAAAGTTGTGTTCCTCTATCTCGGCCTTATCTTCCCAGCGTCTGAAACCTTGAGGGTTGTTTTGTGGAGCCCTGACGGGTTGAGGTGCTGTAGTCATTTCTAAGGGTGCTGATTCGATATCCACGATATCGGTTTTGCTAGTGCTGATGTCTATTTTTGACTCTTCGGGTATGCTGCTGAGATTGGTGAACTTGCGGTTCCTTGTTTCGGTGATGTGTCTTGCCGTGCGAGAGCTTGCAGTCATGGGAATGTCTTTAAATTAAGAATAGCAGCAAATGTGACAAATAATACACACTTTCTCTGTTCTTGGCAAATAACTCACTAGGCTAAGCCGCATGTTGCGCACAGTAAGAGATATAGCTGTATTTTTACCGAGCCGCGCGGCTCGGTAGAGGATATTTATTCGTAACTTAATGATTTATAGTTCTTTTGGTGGATTTAGTTTTTTTCTTTTGCCGTGTTTTGTGCCGTATGACGCGAATAACATTTTTGGCATTACGAATTTTACGTAGGACGCGGGCTAAGTGGATGCGGTCACGCACAGTAATGGTAAGGCTGACTGAGAAATAACGACCATCAAATTCTTCCGCATTGATATTTTCGATGTTGGCTTCCGAGTCGGAGATGGCTAATGCTAAACGTGCAAGACTGCCGCGTTGATTGAGAATTTCGATACGTAAATCCACGGGGAAATCACCGTGAATACTCTCTTCCCAGCGCAGTGAAACGTACTTATCTGGATTGTCGTGATGCGCTTCCAGATTCGGGCACTGCTCCACATGGACAATTAAGCCATGACCTTTTTCGACGATGCCGCCAATCGGATCGCCTGGGATGGGGCGACAACATTTGGCATAAGTCACAACGATACCTTCGGTGCCTTTAATGGCGAGAGGGGATAATGGTGTATTGTCGGTGTGTGCCAGTATGGATGGTGAGTGATTGATTTTTGCGAGTTGTTTGGCAACTAACAAGGCTGTGCGGTTGCCTAAGCCGACTTCTTCAAATAAGTGATGGAGAGAGTCAAGACCAGAGACGGATACCAGCGCATCTAAATGGTCTTGTGAGGTTTGTGTGAGGCTGAGTCCTGCCGTGCGTAGCGCTTTTTCGATGAGGCGTTTGCCGAGATCGATGGATTCTTCGCGTTGTTGTTTTTTCAAAAAATGCTTGATGTTGCTGCGTGCTTTACCGGTCACAACAAAGTTAAGCCATGCCGGATTGGGGCGTGCACCGGGTGCAGTAATGATTTCTACTTGTTGACCGCTGGTGAGTGGTGTGCTGAGTGGTGCTAAGCGGCGGTCTAATTTTGTTGCGACGCAGGTGTTGCCGATATCGGAGTGAATGGCATAGGCAAAATCTACCGGTGTGGCTCCTGATGGTAATTCAAGAATGCTACCTTTTGGTGTAAAGACATAAACTTCATCAGGAAATAAATCAATTTTAACATTTTCAATAAACTCCAAGGAATTTTTGGAGCTTTTGTGCATTTCTAAAATACCTTTCAGCCATTCTTTAGCACGTGATTGTGCGTCATCAAATAGTGATTTTTCGGTTTTATAAAGCCAATGCGCAGCAATACCATTTTCAGCCATTTTATGAAATTCATCCGTGCGAATTTGCACTTCAATGGGTACGCCATAGGGCCCAAATAGTGTGGTATGCAAAGACTGATAGCCGTTGGCTTTGGGGATGGCAATGTAGTCCTTGAAGCGTTGTGTTAATGGTTTGTAAAGATTATGCAGCGCGCCTAAAATGCGATAACACGTATCGATTTTATCAACGATGACGCGGAAACCATACACATCCATGATTTCAGAAAATGACAAATGCTTGTCATGCATTTTTTTGTAAATACTATATAAATGTTTTTCGCGACCGATTAATTTCCAATTCGGTAAATTGGCTTTCTTCAAGCTGGTACGAATTTCGGTATCAATTAATTCCATGATTTCTTGACGATTGCCGCGTGCTGTAATAACAGCTTGTTTCAAGATGCGATAGCGCATGGGATGGAGTGCTGCGAAACCTAAGTCTTCGAATTCGACTCGAAATGCATGCATACCCAGGCGATTGGCGATCGGTGCAAAAATCTCGAGTGTTTCAATCGCAATGCGCCGACGTTTTTTCGGTGGTAAACAATCTAACGTACGCATGTTATGCAAGCGATCGGCTAGCTTGACGAGAATCACGCGAATATCGCGCGCCATTGCCATGACCATTTTGCGAAAATTTTCAGCTTGGGCTTGCGCATGGCTTTCAAAGGTAATTTGTGTCAGCTTGGTGACACCATCGACTAAATCGGCTACCTCTTTGCCAAAACGGCTGACGAGGTCTTGTTTCTCAATGTAGGTGTCTTCGATCACATCGTGCAAGATGGCTGCCATGATGGTGGGTGGATCCATGCGCATTTGCGCAAGGATAGTGGCAACGGCAACAGGATGCGTAATATAGGGTTCGCCAGTGTGGCGTTTTTGTCCTTCGTGGGCTTCTTTAGCGAGCAGGTAGGCCTGCTCAATGGCGTGGATTTCTGCGTCATTGAGGTAGTGTTCTAGTTCTTGGCGTAGGACTTCAAACTCTGCCACACAACCCATCTCCTATGGTGTTTATAGCACCCCCTCGTTTGTGAGAAGGTGCAGTTTCGTTGTTTATTCTGAATCAGGTGTTTGTTCGGATGTGGATGTATCGTGAACTGTTAAATCAGTAGCATGGTGTTCGGCGGCGGCGCTTTCATCCGTATGCGCGGTGGTATCGGTTGTATCAGCGAAGACGTGTACTTCAGCGGTTGGATGCGGATGATCATCTGCATAATGGGCGTCGCTAAAATCGGTATAACCGCCAGCGATTTCACGTAATGCAACGACAGTTGCTTTATCATTTTCCCAGGCGACTTTGGGTTCTGCGCTGCCGCGCATGAGTTGGCGGGCTCTTTTGGAAGCCATCATGACGAGCTCAAAACGGTTAACAACATTTTCTAAACAATCTTCTACGGTGATGCGGGCCATGAATATACTACCTCACAATTTAATACGAATCCTGGATTCTGGGCTAAAACACTACATTTTACCTGGTTTGTTAGTTGGATGCTAGACTTAAAGTGATGAGGGGTGGATAAAGCGCAGTGTGTCCACCCTACATGATGAAAACTTTAAAATTCATTTACTTTGGCTGTGACAAGTTCTGACAATAGATTGGAAAATTTCACAATTTGTCTTTTTTGCGAGAGTCTTGCGGCATAAACGATTGTTTTTAAGTCATTTAAGGCGGCAGAAAAGTCATCATTAATCACAATATAGGTATATTCACCAATATGCCGCGTGGATTCACGTACATCAGCAATGCGTTGTTTAATAATATCGTGATTATCCTGATTGCGCTTGATAAGACGGTCATAAAGATCGTTAACAGAAGGTGGCAAGATAAAAATACTGATACTATTCGGGATCAATGTGTGAATTTGTTGACCGCCTTGCCAGTCAATTTCAAGGATGACATCTTGGCCTGTCGCGAGCGTGTCTTCAACCCAGCGTCGTGATGTGCCGTAGGAATTCCCAAAAACAGTCGCATGTTCGAGAAAATCATTATGTTTGGTCATGTGATCAAATTCGGTTTGATCAGTGAAATAATAGTTTATGCCATGTTGTTCAGCCGGTCGGCGTGATCGAGTTGTATGTGAAATCGAAACCATGATGCCAGGCACGGCATCCACTAATGCTTTGACTAGCGTAGTTTTGCCTGTGCCAGAAGGTGCAGAGATGACATAAAGATTGCCTGGTTCAGTCATCATATGCACTCCTAATTTTCAGTTTCGGTTAGTTTAACGTTTTGTACCATGCGGTCAATAATTGCTGTCGTTGACACACCTTTAGTGACTCCCAGTACGCGGACATTGCCACCGTAAGCATGCACTATTTCAGCGCCAACGACTTGATCAACCGTGTAGTCTCCGCCCTTCACTAATACGTCGGGCTTCAGCATTTTTAATAAGCGTTTTGGGGTGTCGTCTGAGTAAGAGACGACGCAATCGACCGCACCCAGTGCCGCTAGCACTGTCATGCGCTGATCGACTTTATTGACTGGCCGACTAGGGCCTTTGAGACGCGTAATCGAGTTATCATCATTAATCGCCACAACGAGGAAATCACCGAGTTGTTTGGCTTGTTGTAAATAGGTTACGTGTCCCGCATGTAGAATATCAAAGCAACCATTGGTAAACACAATACGTTTACCTTTGTGACGTGCATCATTGACGGCTAGTAATAATTGTTCATCATTAAAAATACTACCGCTGGCAACTGAATTGCTATTAATAGCTGCTTCCAATTCAAGTGATGTGACGGTTGCTGCCCCCAGTTTTGAGACAACTAAGCTCGCGGCCAAATTGGCTAATGTCATGGCGTTGGGCAGTGAGGATTTTGCTGCGATGGCGGCACCCAGGGCGGCAATGACAGTGTCACCCGCGCCAGTCACATCAAATACTTCACGCGCATGGGCGGGTAAATGCAGCTCTTCTTGATTTTGCTGGATGAGTGTCATGCCATGTTCGCCACGCGTTAACAGCAAGGCTTGGATATTGTATGTGCGTAAAAATGCATGGCCTTTACTAATAATATCGGTTTCGTTAGCGCAAGCACCCACAATGGTTTCAAATTCTTTGAGGTTAGGGGTAATGATATCTGCACCTTGATAGATGCTAAAATCAGTACCCTTTGGATCCACTAATACCGGTATGCCAGCCGCTTTTGCGAGCTGAATGAAGGCTTGCGGATCTGCTAACGTGCCTTTGTTGTAGTCTGATAAGATCACAAGATCTGTATGCAGAAGTGCTTTTTTGAAGGCAGTTAATAATGCTTCGGGATTAAATGCTGGGAATTTTTCTTCGAAATCGAGACGGATTAACTGCTGATGGCGGCTAATGACACGTAGTTTAGTGATGGTTGGGATATTATCGATATGCTGAATTTGTGAATTGACCCCGGTGATGGTAAGTTGCTCAGATAAAACACGAGCGGCTTCATCATTACCCGTGAGGCCAATCAAGGTTGTTTGGGTGCCAAGTGCGGCAAGATTTAGCGCGACATTGCCAGCGCCACCCGGGCGGTCATCGATTTGTTTGACGCGTACCACCGGTACAGGTGCTTCAGGTGAGATCCGACCAGCATCGCCAAACCAGTAGCGATCTAACATAACATCGCCGACCACTAAAACAGCGCCATTTGCAAAATTCGGTAATTCTACGTTTTTCATCTCGTCAACTTCAGACTGTCTATAAAATTTACCGATTGTAGCATAACTGTTTGTTTAATCGAAATGAAATCATGCTGTCGCGTAACTTTTTGAAAAAATAACGAATCGTAGGGTGGACAAAGCGCAGCGTGTCCACCCTACGTTGGTTTTGTAGCGTTAAGTTTAGTACACTGAGTCTAGTTTTGGGATGTCCTATAGGATGTGTTGATGATAGTTGCTCTATTTCGCGATCAGCGGGTTATAGCGTTTGGGATTTTTATCGCGAGCTTATTGTTATTTACAGTCGGCTTGGCGCAACAAGAAATCATTGGTTTTGAGTCGCGGTTTTATCTATTTGCTTTAGAAATGTGGCGTCATGGGTTGAGTTGGTTTCCAACAACGTATGGGAGACCTTATCCGGATTATCCGGTCATACCCACGCTATTTATTTATGGCTTGGCTAAATGGGTGGGTTGCTTAAATAAATGGGTGGCAGTGTTTCCATCGGCCGTTGCTGCGGCACTTACTTTATCGGTCACTTACTTGATCGGCGCACTGCATGATCGACGTTGGGGATTGTTGGCAGTATTTTTTATGTTGCTGACAAATACGTTTGTGATGGAAGCGCGAACCATTTCGCCGGATCAATTTGTTGTGTTCGCAACCACACTTAGTTTTTATTTAGTTTATTCCGCGACGCTTTTTGATAAAAAGGGCCGGTTATTTTTTATTCCTGTTTTATTGTTCTTTGGATTTGCTTGTCGTGGACCGATTGGTTTGGTGGTGCCGGCGGGTGTGATTTGTTTGTTTTATTTAGTTGATAAACAGTACCGACAATTTTTGTTGATAGGCATCGTGTCGGTCATATTGCTGTGCGTGAGTTGCGGTATTTTGTTTGGTATTGCGCATCATCTCGGTGGTATGGCATTTATGAATGAGGTGTGGCATACCGAAGTGTCTGGTCGATTACAGGATGCTTATTTGCCATGGTATTTTTATTTTTCTGAAAGTCTAGGTTCGTACGCGATAACGTATCCGTTAGCGTTTTTTGTGTTGTGTGGTGTGATGTTGCAGCGTCATGAAATGAATTTGCATGATTTGAAATTATTTTGCAAATTGACAGTATGGGTGTTGGTTATTTTGTTGGGGCTTAGCATCCCGGCGGGTAAGAAAATCCGTTACATTTTAGCGATGACGCCAGCATTGGCGTTAATTTCTGCCGCTCTCTTTGTGCTACCTGTGCATCATCGTTACTCCTATTGTTTGCAGAGAATAGTGCGAAGTGTGTTGTTCTTGTTGCCAACATTGTGTTTGTTATTAATGGTGTTTTCTCAGCAATGGGTGTTGCAGCATCATGCGCGCGTTGATGTATTTGTTGTTTGGCAGCATGTTGACCCGCAGACGCCAATGATGATTATTGTGTTAAGTGTGCTACAAGGGTTGCAATACATGCTGCGCAAATTCGATGTGTGCATTGTTGGTGTGGCTGCACTAGTCTTTTGCGCGATGTATATTGTATTTATTGAGCCGATAAATATTTTTCTCAATCAATCTCGCGATTTTGTATTAGCCGTGGAGTCGGTGCGTATTGCAGAAAAGGCGCGATTAGTTTTTTATCAAGAAAATCCAGATGGTACACCCATAAAGTATATGGCAAATATGCCTGTCGCCGTACAGCCAGTTTTTATAAGTACGTCAAATGCGTTAGTGGATTTTCACACACCGGCTGTATTTATTGCGGATCCTGAGCATTTTGCAGCATTGCCAAAAACAGTATTACAGTCAGTGAAAATTCTCAATACGGGCCGTGTGGGCCATAACAAGTTGGTTGCATTTGAAAAAATGGATTAGGAACTGTTGATAATGACACCAATATGATATTATGAAAATTGAGTGATGACCACTCAACTTTCATGGTGACAGCAATGCAACAGATAATACGAGCACAATTCATTGAAAAAATTGACTTTTCTTTCAGGGTAAACCCTGTGGTCGCGATTCTTGGTCCGCGCCAATGTGGCAAAACAACGTTAGCAAAAGAATATGCACTGCATTTGGACGTCCCCATTCATTTTTTTGATTTGGAAAATCCGACTGATTTAGCCAGGTTGGAGGCGCCACAACTCGCTCTAGAAGGCTTAAATGGGTTGATTGTGATTGATGAAATTCAGCGGCGTCCTGAGTTATTTCCTTTATTGCGCGTTATGGTTGATCAGCATAAAAAGCGCCATTTTTTAATTTTGGGTAGTGCTTCGCGTGATTTAATTAAACAATCTTCGGAATCCTTGGCAGGTCGGATTAGTTATTTAGAGCTCACGCCTTTTTCATATGCTGAAGTAGAAGACAGAGAACGGCTGTGGCTCTGTGGTGGTTTTCCACAATCGTATTTAGCAGAGAGTGAGCAACTGAGTGATGCCTGGCGTAGTGCTTATGTCACCACATTTTTAGAACAAGATATTCCAAATTTAGGTATTACTATTCCTGCGCATACCTTACGTCGTTTTTGGATGATGCTAGCGCATTATCATGGCAATATTTTTAATGCTTCTGAAATGGGCCAATCATTTGGTGCTGCGCATACGACCATGCGACATTATCTCGATATTTTGCAAGGAACGTTTATGGTTCGTGTGTTAACGCCATGGATAGAAAATATTAAAAAAAGGCAGATTAAATCGCCAAAAATATATTTTCGTGATAGCGGTATTTTTCATACGCTTTTAGGCATTAAAGATAAAGAGATGCTTGCAGTTAATCCAAAATTAGGCGCATCCTGGGAAGGTTTCGCATTGGAAGAAATTATTCGTTACCATCAGGCGACTACAGATGAGGCCTATTTTTGGGGTGTTCATACACAGGGTGAGTTAGATTTATTAATTATGAAAGAGGGTAAACGTCTTGGTTTTGAATTCAAATATGCAGATGCTCCGAGGTTAACAAAGTCATTACAATTGGCGGTGGAGAGTTTGCACTTAGATAAATTAACGATTATTTATCCCGGAAAAAATGCGTATTTTGTTAGCGAAAAAATTCAGGTCATGGGGTTGGCGGAGTATGTTTTACAAACGTTGGTTCAGTAGAAACGTTTCTCACCCGGTGGTCGCGTTTTAAAGCGTTTGTATTGCCAAATGTATTGCGTTGGATCTTTGCGAATGGTCTGCTCTAGATATTGATTTAATCGCGCAGCATCTGTTTCCAGTGTTGCACCAGGAAAATTATCAAGCGGTGGATAAACATTAATTTCGTAGCCCCAGCAATCATCCATGCGAAAAAATTCAATGGGTACAACAGCAGTGTCTGTTAGCTTAACGATACGCGTGATAGCTGTTAATGAGGCTGTTTCAATCCCAAAAAAAGGCGCAAAAACGCTGCGTTTAGGCCCTGCATCAATATCATAGGCATACCAGATTGCCATATTGTTTTGTAATGCGTTTAATAATTCACGCATGCGATGACGTGCAATGTGTTTGATGCGATATTTATTGCGAAAGCGTTCTTGAATTGCGGCGATTAAGCGAATTTTGTGAGGTCGATACATAGCGCCAAAAGAATAGCGTGAGCCTAGCAGACGACCAATCATTTCTAAGCAAGTGGTATGTGGGCTCATGAGAATAGCGCCCTTGCCGCGTGCCAGTGCAGCATCCACATGTTCTACGCCAGTGACTTTTATTTTGCATTGCGCTAAACGACGATCAGATATCCACCATGCCATGCCAGTTTCGATGATACCAAGGCCGAGTGCCGCAAAATTTTTCTTTGCTAATGTAAGGCGCTCTGCATCGGATAGATCAGGGAAGCAGAGGCGAAGATTGATTTCGGTAATATGCCGTAACTTGGATGAACTGAGATAAATAATTTTACCTATGCCATGACCAATTTGTCGTTGGTAGCGATAAGGTAGACGCGTAATTAACCATAAGCAGCCTAAACCGATCCAGGCTGGCCAGGTGAGTGGGTTGATGAGCGCTAAACGTTCTTTGATGACTTTCATTATGAATTAAAATGTCTTATGGTTATTTTTCGCAGGACATATCATATCAATTTTTACAGGAGTAAGGTAATGCAAGATAAGATCTGTATACATGTTTTTGTATCAGGGCTTGTGCAAGGGGTGTGGTTTCGCGCGGGTACGAATGATGAAGCGAATAAATTAGGGTTAACAGGCTGGGTACGAAATTTGCCGGATGGCCGTGTTGAGGTATTCGCTTGCGGTGAACGAGAGACGGTAATGAAGTTAGCGGAATGGCTGAAAACAGGCCCAAAACGTGCAAAAGTCAGTGACTATATCTGTGATGAATTGCCGTGGGAAGCATTTGAAGGATTTACTATTACATAGGAGTATGGCGATGAAAAAAATAGGGAAGTGGGTAGGAGCTTGCTTGGCATTATTGGGTGTGGGTTTAGCGCATGCGAGCCTCATTATACCGATCTATTTGACGGAATCGGATGGTGGCATGGGGAAAAAAATTGGTACGGTGAAAGCCGATGATACGATTTATGGGCTGATATTAACACCTAAGCTGCATGGTTTGCCGCCGGGGATTCATGGTTTTCATGTGCATGCAATGGCATCTTGCCACCATGATGGGATGGCGGCAGGCGGACATTTAGATCCTGATAAAACGAATGCACATCGTGGTCCTTACGATAATGGTCATTTGGGTGACTTGCCGGTGTTAATTGTGAGCGCTGATGGTAAAGCGACCTTGCCTGTGTTGGCGCCGCGTTTGAAATTGGATTTCATTAAAAATAAAGCGTTAATGATTCATGCGGGTGGTGATAATTATTCGGATGTGCCGGCTAAGCTGGGTGGCGGTGGTGAACGTATTGCGTGTGGGGTGATTCCGTATTATTCGTAAATCAAAATCTACACACCTCCCTTCTCCCGCTTGCGGGAGAAGGGTTGGGGATGAGGGTCTCAACGGCAACCACACTACATACAATAGGCACGATTTGTGCGGATCTTTGGCGCCCTCATCCTAGCCCTCTTCCGCAAGCGGCGCCCTTGCGGGAGAGATGATATTAGGTTTAAATTTCTACCATCTCAAAATCATCTTTGGATGCACCACATTCTGGGCATTGCCATGTTAACGGGACATCTTCCCAGCGTGTACCTGGTTCAATGCCGTCTTCTGGCCAACCTTTTTCTTCATCGTAAATAAAGCCACATAATAGGCACATGAAACGTTTGGATTGCATAGATGTTGCTCTCTATTCGAAATTTTTAAAGTCGCCTATCCTAGCGTAAATAGGGGTCCTCGCCAACGTTTACGGTAATTTGGAGGGCGTTGGCAAGGATAAAAAGGGTGAAGATTATGGGCTGCCTAAACTGCTCAAGCTGTTTGAGCTTTCGCTACCGGCAAGGCTTGGACTGCTGCTTCCTGCTGAGCTTGTCGTGGAGAGTGAGGTGCTTCTTCTTATAAAACCAAAGACATTGCGTGGTTGCACGAGATCAAGTTGACTTGCTCCAGCTGATAGCGATCTTGGTCTATATCCTTCGTCAGATTCGTCGGATTTACGCTGAGATCGTGAAGCAGCTGACTCAAGCACTGGTGCTGGAAATGCAGCTAATCTTTGGGCCACATAACTGCAAGAGTTTAGAGTGATTCCTGCTGTCGGTGATTGCCTGGTTGGGCTGACAGGCAGCGATAGAGATATTTTAAGCTGATTTAATATCGAGATACAGGCTGCTCGATTCTCGCGAGCTTCAGTTTTACCTAAATCAGTAGCTAGAAGGTCAAATAAAGCCGATGCGTCTAAGTTTTTGATTTTATCATCACTTTCTTTTAATTGATCAAGCTGATAGCAGAGACGATTAAGATAAGTAAGCTCAGTATCGCCCGTCGTGGTGTCATGAAGTTTCATTAGTGCGTTTTTCAATATTCGTGTTGCGGACATGGGTTTTTCCTCGTTTTTTATAGCTAGCATTGCTAGAATTATTGTTTTTTATGTTATAAATTAAGCAATAGTTAAAATGCTGTGCATTATATACCAGGCATCCTTAAGAAATCATTAAATCCGGAGCAAAAAATGACCCACTCCCAAGCTTTATTTGAAAAAGCCCAAGTTTTTATTCCTGGCGGTGTAAATTCGCCTGTGCGTGCTTTCAAAGGGGTTGGGGGAACGCCGATATTTTTTAAGTCAGCGCATGGTGCCTATGTTATTGATGAAGATCAACGTGAATATGTCGATTATGTGGGTTCGTGGGGGCCGATGATTTTAGGGCATGCTCACCCCAAAGTAATAGAAGCTGTCACGGCTTCTTTAAAAAATGGCTTAAGTTTTGGTGCGCCGACTGCATTGGAAGTGGAGTTAGCTGAAAAAGTGTGTTCGCTCATGCCATCGATTGAGCAAGTGCGGATGGTAAGCTCCGGTACCGAAGCGACCATGAGTGCAATTCGTTTAGCGCGTGGGTTTACGAAGCGCAATAAAATTATTAAGTTCAATGGTTGTTATCATGGGCATGCGGATTTTCTATTGGTGGCTGCCGGTTCGGGTGCATTGACATTAGGTGTGCCTAATTCAGCGGGTGTGCCAGAAAGTATTGCGCAACATACCTTGATTGCGGAATTTAATCGGATTGAGACAGTTGCGGGTTTATTTGAAAAATACGGCGATGATATTGCTGCTGTGATTATTGAACCTGTGCCAGGCAATATGAATTGCATTCCACCGACAGCGACATTTTTACAAGACGTGCGTAAGCTTTGTGATGATTATGGTAGCGTGTTGATTTTTGATGAAGTCATGACAGGATTTCGTGTTGCATTAGGCGGTGCGCAAGCGCTTTATAATATCAAACCTGATTTGACAACATTAGGTAAAGTGATTGGTGGTGGCATGCCAGTGGGCGCTTTTGGTGGTCGGAAGGATATAATGCATTGTCTTGCACCGCTTGGCCCAGTTTATCAAGCAGGCACGCTATCGGGTAATCCCGTCGCGATGACTGCCGGTTTAGTAACGTTAGATTTAATTGCATCGGATCCGCATTTTCACGAGAAATTAACAGCAACTACGCAAAAATTGATGGGTGGTTTGGTTGCGCGCGCACAAGCTGCGAATATTCCATTGCAGACGACCGCTGTTGGCGGCATGTTTGGTTTATTTTTTACGGATGCAAAACAAATTATCACTTATGATGATGTCAAAAAATGTGATATTGAGCGCTTCAAGCAATTTTTCCATGCTATGTTGCGGGAGGGTGTGTATTTAGCGCCATCTGCCTATGAAGCAGGATTTACATCATCGAAGCATGGCGAAAAAGAAATTGCTAAAACTTTAGATGCTGCAGAGAAAGTATTTCCATTGCTGACAAAAAAGTAGTCGCATAATTCTACTTTGATCAAGATGTTTTTGTTATTGCAAAGACTTTTTGATCAGCTCTATTCTGTGTTATCGTGAAAAACTCTATTCCAACAGGGATTTAGTCAATGAAAATCCAAGATGTTGTTGATACGTTATGGGTGGAGACCTCGCGAGGTTTGGCGACAGTTGTATCCATAGTGACAGCGACAGATACCTATAAAAATCTTGCTGGCACGGTATCTTCTTGGTGGAGTTTTGGTCGTAAAAAATCAGAGACTATCAATAATATTGCAATAACATACGATAATGTGAAGAACGCCTATAAGCAATCACCCGAGGTACGTACGATTATTTATCGTGGGTTGCTAGAGAACTTAGTGTGGTATGCGTTGCCTGTGATGGCTTATGAGAGATTGATAAAGCCTACGGTTGTGGATGATACCTTTCTTGAAGTTATTGATATGCCCATGCAAGGTATTTTTTATGGTGTATGCGTGTGTATGTTTGTTAATGGTATCGCTTACAACTCGGCGTTTGATCAAGCACTCGGAAAGTTTGTTCCGCACAAGAAGTCAGGATCGGTTGGTCTAAATAAAGCAAAGAAGCCAGAGGAAGTCGAACCCTGTCATTGCTCACCCATCACTCGTATTACGGCTAGTTTTGCAAGTGCCATGCATTACACTGCTTCAGTGGCCTCAGGCATGGTATTGTTTTGGTTGCCTCGTATTATACGTCATGAATTTGGCGTGGGTGATCGGTTAGTGCAAATAGGCGGGGCGAGCAGTTTTTTCGTGCGTGTATGTACTTATGGATATTGTTTGGTTTCAATGAAATATGCGCATCATAATGTTTGCGCTAAGCATCGATATCGTATTGCTACGAATAATAAACTGTATTGCTTTTTAATAGGCGCAACATTTTTGAGTAGCAATTGGGCCGGTGCTTATGTACTGGATGTTATCGCTGGTACCCGCGGTAATTTTTTTCTTGAAGATGCGACGTTTAATCCGCTGTTCCAATTTTTTATGTTATTTTCTTTGTTAAAACAAGGTGTATTATCGCGTGATAATAAAAATGCGCGTGACCCACTTTTTTTACAGCAACGTTATGGCGAAAAGATAATGGGGTATGGCGTCAAAATGTTGATACAAGAAAGTGGTGCGCAAAATGCAAAAAGTGGATTGCAAACCATGAATTCA
>JABDGK010000023.1 GCA_013286085.1 Gammaproteobacteria bacterium
TATTTTTAAGCAGGTTTTCTGCTTCTTTTTGTTCGCCTTTAATGACATGACAATGCAATTGGTAAACTTGTGATCGCAAATATTCCAAAGCATTACTCAAGATAGGCTTATCACGGATATCGTGAACTTGTTGCGATACAAATGCTTCGAACGCTTGCAGATTCTTTTGCTGATTAATCACTTGCGTTGTCACCAGATTGTCTGTTGAGACACGAGAAGAAAACAGAGTGCCGTTATGCGTGCTCGCAAATGCAGCCGATAGCGTGTTTGAAACCATTGGGCGAGATGATGACATAGCATAACCTCTCAGTTTATATCATTGTATACAACTGACAGGAATTTACAATAAAGGCGCTAAGTCGCTCAATGAAATAGGCGCTGGGGAAATCCTTGAGAATAGTAACGTAGGCATGGTGGACACACAGCATGGAGTTTACCCCGTTGTGATTTTAAACGGGGTCCACCCTACGATGCTCGCGGTTCAGAAAAGTTGTTGTTATGCACTCTGCAAATAAAAATCCAGCGTCTGACGCAATCCTGTTTCAAGATCCACGACGGGCTTCCAACCTAAGTGTTGCTCTGCACGCTTAATGGCGGGCACACGCAATAATACATCTTGATAACCAGAACCGTAATACGTTTTTGCATCGACATCGACTAACTTTGTTTTTGCTGCTGCATCCGCATACTTGGGATAAGACTTAATCATCTGCACCAATGTTTCAGCCAAGGTACGGATAGAAATATTTTCATCCGGATTACCAATATTAAAAATCTGGCCCTGCGCAACATTATTTTTATTTTCAATAATTCTTAACAATGCAGCAACACCATCATCAATATGCATAAAGCAACGCTTCTGCGCACCACCATCAATCAACGTAATATCTTCCCCACGCAAAATATTACCGATAAATTGCGTCAACACGCGTGAACCACCTGGCTTAGGATTGAAAATATTATCAAGCTTTGGCCCATACCAGTTAAATGGACGGAATAAACAGTATTGCAAGTCATGATGTTTGCCATAAGCGTAAATCACGCGATCAAGCAACTGCTTAGATGTAGAATAAATCCAACGTTCTTTGTGGATAGGGCCTGTTACCAAATGACTTTCTTCTTCATCAAATTCTGTGTCAGGACACATGCCATACACTTCGGACGTTGATGGGAAAATAATGCGTTTTTTATATTTCACGCATTGACGCACAATAGCTAAATTCGCTTCAAAATCTAATTCGAATACGCGCAATGGATTTTGAACATAAGTCATGGGTGTTGCGATAGCCACTAACGGTAAAACAACATCGCATTTTTTAATGTGTTCTGCTACCCACTCTTTTTCAACTGTAATATCACCCACTTGAAAATGAAAACGCTCATTACCCAAGCATTTTTCTAATTTGTCAGATGCCATATCAATAGCATAAATATGCCAATCTGTTTTTGCTAAAATTGCTTCACTTAAATTACTACCGATAAAACCATTTGCACCAAGAATCAATACATTCATATCACAACCATTATAAAATTATTTAGTTATTCTGACTTCGCCATCGGCAAACCACAGAGAATTATTTAAAAATACTATACATCACATCCAATACACGATCATGCTCTGCGTCTGTCATTAATGGAAATAATGGCAAACTAACAATGCGATCAGACACACTTTCAGCATGCGGGAAATCACCCAGTTTGAATCCGAAATTCTCACGATAATAAGGATACAAATGCGCAGCGCGGTAATGCAATCCCGTGCCGATGTTTTTTTCTTTCATGGCTGTCATGAATTCTTCGCGATCCATATGCGCAACATCGGGATTTAATAAAGGCGTGTAAATATGCCAAACATGCTTGTGATCGTAATCAGGTTGCTCTGGCAGCGTCCATTGTGGCCAATCTGCTAGTGCTTCTTGATAACGATTAGCTAATTCAGCACGACGCGCATTAAAACTATCTAATTCTCGTAATTGATGCAACCCAATCGCACCTTGAATATCCATCATGTTGTACTTAAACCCGGGTAACACAACTTCATAATCTTGCTTACCACTTTTGCCATAACGGTTCCATGCTTCTCTATCAATACCATGAAAACGCAGCAAACCAACTTGTTTAGCTAATCCAGCATCGCGCGTGACAACACAACCGCCTTCACCCGTCGTCATGTTTTTGTTTGGATGAAAACTAAATACTTGAATATCACCCATCGACCCAATGCGTTTGCCTTTGTATTCTGCACCAATCGCATGCGCCGCATCTTCAATCACACGTAACCTATGACGATCCGCAATTTCATACAATTGATCTAAATCAACCGGTAATCCAGCAAAATGCACTGGCATAATCACCCGCGTTTTTTCGGTGATAGCCTCTTCCAACAAATTGAGATCCATATTATAAGTCGTTGGATCAATATCCACTAACACAGGCTTAGCGCCTGCTAAAATAATCGTATTCAATGTGGCAGCAAACGTCATCGGTGTTGTAATGACTTCATCACCCGGCTGCAAATTCAAAGCCAGCAACGTTAAATGTAAACCCGCTGTCGCATTTGCGAGTGGCAATACGTAAGGTGCGCCTAAATAGGTTTGCAATGCTTCGGTAAATTGCGCAACACGTGGGCCCGTTGTAATCCAACCCGATTCCAGACAAGCTACAACATCATCAATTGCAGCACGACTAATGGTTGGTCGAGAAAAAGGTAAAAATTCTTCGCTCATTTTCTTTATGCTCCTGCACTCTGTGAAATCATATAAACACCCGCCATGATGACTAAAACACCGGCTATGCGCATGACCGATAAATCTTCGCCAAAAAAATAATAGGCTGCGATCGCATTAACAATATAACCCATACTCAACATGGGGTAAGCAAAGCTCACTTGTACCCGAGAGAGCACGAGTAACCACACACCCACACTGAAAACATAAGCAAATAAACCAACAAGAATAGGTGGGTTTCCGATGACTTTAAAACCAATTGGCACCACATTCGCGGCACTGAACTCAAAATGACCTATTTGCGTCATCCCTGCCTTTAATAAGAGTTGCGCACACGTATTTAGCAAAACCCCTAATAAAATCAATAAGTAAACCATAACAGATCCTATCACTCTCTGAAAAAAATTAACAACCGAATGATACCGTAAACTCGCGAGATATAACACTATTTTTGCGCAAACCATGTGCATTTTCTCATGACAACCATACTTTTTTTACGCTTTTATGGTATAATTTCCCACTGTTTCATCGCTTACATTTACCCTTTTTAGGAGTCCTATATATAATGAGTATTTTAGTTGGCAGACACGCCCCCGACTTCACCGCTGCAGCTGTATTAGCTAACGGCGAGATCAACGGCAAATTTACCCTATCAGAAGTGATCAAGAACAAATATGGTATTGTTTTTTTCTACCCATTGGATTTTACTTTTGTTTGTCCCTCTGAATTGATTGCCTTAGACAAACGTATCGAAGAATTCAATCAGCGCAACACGGTTGTTATTGGTGTATCGATTGATTCACAATTTACACATAGCGCATGGCGCAAAACCAACATCAATGATGGTGGTATTGGCCCTGTTCGCTATCCATTGGTTGCTGACGTGAACCACCAAATCTGCCAAGCATACGGCATTGAACATCCAACAGCACATATTGCATTGCGTGGCGCATTCTTGATCGATACACAGGGTGTAGTCCGTTCACAAATTGTTAATGACTTACCACTGGGCCGTAACATTGACGAACTCATTCGTTTAGTGGATGCATTACAATTTCATGAAAAACACGGTGAAGTTTGTCCTGCTGGTTGGAATAAAGGCAGCACCGGTATCAAACCTACCGCTGAAGGTATTGCGGCATTCCTTGCAACGAATGCGGCAGAACTGTAAAAATCTTATCATACAAAAAAATAACCCACCTCGTGTGGGTTATTTTTTATCTAAAAAATTTTTAAAGAAAAATTTTTACTCACAATCTTGTATTTGTTTTCCATTAAAATCATTTTCAGCTTTCAATTAAATTTATCTTTCATTAAAATGCCGTTGCAGAATTAGTTTGGCTAGCAAATATTGTGTGAAAAAAAATCCCAATGATATATACGCTACCACACTCATCGTAAGATGTTTAAAATTTGCAGCTAATGTGCAAACATGTGCACGTTATTTACTTCAATTTTAAATTTTTCTTGCAATGGCATGTATTTATGATGTAATTTTGGAACTCGTCCGGATCAAATTAATATATCAAGGAGATACAGAAGCATGAAACTAAAACTCGTTGTTGCATCAATGAGCGTATTAGGGTTGATTAGCTCACCTGTTTTTGCTGACACAACCACAACGACAACAACAGCTACAACAACAGCTAAGCACAAACATCACAAAGTTCGTCATCACAGAGCTCATCATGTTGCCCAAACTCACGAATACAAAGATAGCGGCGCTCTCGCAGCTCCAGCTCCAGCTCCAGTCGTGATGGTACAACAAGTTGATACACACCAAATCATTTATGATGGAATGAGCCAAAACATTGGTCGCTCCAGACAAGCTCTGCCTGATTGGTTTAACCGTATCGGCGTAGCGGGTGGTGTTAACTTTGATGCACATTGGGGCAATCGTTCCATGGGCTATGAAGGTGAAAATAGACAACGCCTTGCTTTAAATGATGCTTACTTAAAC
Organism: Gammaproteobacteria bacterium; assembly: GCA_013286085.1. GTDB lineage: Bacteria > Pseudomonadota > Gammaproteobacteria > DSM-16500 > DSM-16500 > UBA5158. The sequence goes on from JABDGK010000023.1 coordinate 4,687, forward strand.
ATTGGCGCAACTGTGAACGATTGGTCTAAAGCATTTGCAAGCTTAAGCTTTAGCAACCCAAGCGCTCAGTTAACTGGTGCTCCGCTCAACGGTCAATACAGCAACGTTTACACCCCAGTTAACCGATTGAACCTAGAACAAGGTTACTTGACGATTGCTAACTATGATGTTTCACCAATCTTCTTCCAAGTTGGTAAACAATACACAGATTACGGTCGTTACACCATTCACCCATTAGAGCGTACATTAGCTCAAGTGATGACAGAATCATTACAGACTTCTGCTAAGCTTGGCTTTATTACACAAATGGGCTTACACGGTGACATCTATGCGTTCGACACGGGAGTTCGCGCAACAACTCAGCTACATAGCGGCACTGTTTACGGCGCAGGCTTAGGTTATGATCAATTAAACGATCAACTCGGCTTCGATGTAGGCGTTGGCTATATGTCTGACCTGTCAGGTGTTAGCGATATCGCTTCTGCATTAGGTAATGGCTACGCAGCTAAAACCACATATCGTCACTTAGTAGGTGGTATTGCTGCATATGGTGATGTAAACAGCGGTCCATTTAGCTTTGGCGTTCGTTATACAACAGCATTGCAGAGCTTTAATCCATCTGACTTGTCAAACCAATACAACTCAGCGACTGGTCAAGGTGCTAGACCTTGGGCTGCTGACTTCACTGCTGGCTTTGGCTTCAATGCTTGGGCTAAAAACCAAAACGTCTATGTTAGCTACCAAACGGGTAACAATGCTATTAACTTAGCGTTGCCAAAAAACCGTTACTTAGGTGGTTACAACATTGATATGTGGAAAAATACCAATCTCGGTCTTGAAGTGGCTCATGACACAGCTTATAGCTCTGGCAATGGCGGCACAGGACGTGGTTCTAACACAATTGGTGCACGTGCTAGCGTTAAATTCGGTTAATCTTAATCGAACAAAAAAGCCCGCTGCTAGCGGGCTTTTTTTTGTCTTACAGAGCCGCGCGCGGCTCTGATAAGATAAAACTCTACAAACCAATCTTATTCACAATATAACAAAACAATTCCGCGGTTCGTGTAGCATCATAAACAGCAGAATGCGCTTCACTCACATCAAATGGAATACCTGCACGACGTGTTGCACGTGCCAACACCGTCTCACCCAAAGCCACAGCGGCCATTGTCGCCGTATCTAACGTCGTAAAAGAATGAAATGGTACCGCCGAAATTGCTGCCCGTCTTGCTGCTGCCAACATAAAACTTAAATCAAACCAGGCATTATGCCCCACCAAAACCGCTCGTTGGCATTGGATTATTTCAAGTTGCTCGCGCACATGCGCAAATAAGCGTCTTAACGCTTGCTGTTCTGGAATCGCATACCGTAGAGGTTGCTCTGGGTCTATACCCGTAATTTCAAGTGCTTTCGGATCCAGATTCGCCCCCAAAAAAGGCTCCACATGATAATGATAAACTTGATCAGGGTAGAGCTTTCCTTCTTCGTCCATACCAATCGTCACAGCAGCAATCTCAAGTAGTGCGTCAGTCGCTGGATTTAGCCCTGACGTTTCTACATCCACAACCACGGGCAATAGGCCACGAAAACGCTTGGCTAATGTCAGTTTTTTTTGCTTATTTGACAACTCCACACTCCCCTATTCTATACAGCACTGGTAAAGTATCGTCGCCACATAATAACATGGAAATGAACGTCATGATTTTTGGAAATGAAAAGATTAATAAGCAAGATAGATTGCTAGATGCAATAACAACCGCTTATCGACAAGACGAAACCGTTTGCGTAGAGCAACTGTTACGCCAAGCAGAATTCGCCCCTGACGCGTGGCAACGCATTCATAATACAGCAGAAAAGCTCGTAATCAGCACGCGTCAACACCGTAAAAAACAAACTGGCCTCGATAGTTTTTTACAACAATATGATTTATCTAGTGAAGAAGGCATTGCTCTCATGTGCATGGCTGAGGCATTACTACGCATTCCTGACAAAGAAACCATCGACAAATTAATAGGTGATAAAATATCAACCACCGACTGGGGCAAACATATCAATGGCAGTGACTCCCTGTTTGTGAATGCCGCCACATGGTCATTGCTATTAACCGGCAAAATCTATGCTCCTACCTTAAATAACCAAAAATCATTAGGCAATTCTTTAAAACGTTTATTCAGTCGCACCAGCAGCGTCATCATTCGCCCCATTATTTTGCAAGGCATGAAAGTGATCGGCAAACAATTTGTAATGGGCACCACGATAAACGAGGCCTTAAAACGCGCCCAAAAACTGGAAGCAAAAGGCTATCGTTATTCCTATGACATGCTCGGCGAAGCAGCGCGCACAGCCGATGATGCTGTTAAATATTTCCAATCCTATGAAGATGCGATTGCAGCCATCGGCAAAGCCTCGGCCAATTCAAATCCTGCAGAAAGCCCCGGGATCTCCATTAAACTTTCTGCTTTACACCCACGTTACGAAGTTGCAAAACAAGGCCGTGTGATGAAAGAATTGGTGCCACGCTTACTCGCATTAGCAAAACAAGCGAAGGCACACAACATAGGTCTCACCGTCGATGCCGAAGAGGCGGATCGTTTAGAGTTATCATTGGCTATCATTGAAAAAGTATTTTGTGATCCCGCCTTAAATGATTGGGAAGGATTTGGTTTAGCAGTCCAATCTTATCAAAAGCGCGCGCCTTATGTGATTGATTGGCTAATTCAATTATCGAAACAGCAAAAACGTCGCTTCATGGTAAGACTGATCAAAGGCGCTTATTGGGATGCTGAAATCAAACAAAGTCAAATGCAAGGCTTAGAAGGCTATCCCGTTTTTACACGCAAACATGCTACGGATGTATCATTTCTTGCGTGCGCAAAAAAACTGTTAGCCCACCCAGAATGTTTTTATTCTCAATTCGGCACCCACAACGCGTTATCCGCTGCCGCCATCATGGAAATAGCAGGAAAACGCACGGATTTTGAGTTTCAATGTTTACACGGCATGGGACAACCACTCTACGACAACATTGTCGGTAAAGAAAATGTGAATATTCCCTGTCGCATTTACGCGCCTGTGGGTAGTCACAAAGATTTGCTCGGCTATTTAGTGCGACGTCTCCTTGAAAATGGTGCGAATACATCATTCATCAATCGACTCGCGGATGAAAATACACCCATTGAAAAAATTATTACGGACCCCATTACCCGAATAGGAAGTCTCATGAGTAAACCACATCCCCATATTCCACTACCAGTCAATATCTTTGCTCAAGAACGTAAAAATTCACAAGGCTTAGATCTTTCCAATGCACACACATTACAAGCGCTCAAAACAGCCATGGAACAAGCCGAAAAAAATCCCGGCATTTGGCAAGCAACACCGCTGCTCGGCAAAAAAACCACTTTCACACAGTCCGCAAAACCGCTGAAATCACCGAGTCAAACCGATCATCTTGTTGGCCACATTATTGAAGCCACTGCAGACGATGTAGAAACCGCATTAGAAGTTGCAACACAAGCAACGTCTACTTGGGCAACTATCTCAGTGCATGAACGCGCAGCCTGTTTAGATCGCGCTGCCGATTTACTCGAAAAAAATATGCCAACACTCATGACCTTGTTATGTCGTGAAGCTGGAAAACAAATTATTGACTGCATGACCGAAGTACGCGAAGCCGTTGATTTTTGTCGCTACTATGCTGCACGTGCACGTGAAGATTTAACACCGCAAATTCTTCCAGGCCCCACAGGTGAATTCAATGAATTATCATTACATCCACGCGGCGTGATTGTCTGCATTAGTCCGTGGAATTTTCCACTAGCTATTTTTGCAGGCCAAGTGCTGGCCGCGCTCGTCACAGGTAATACAGTGATTGCCAAACCAGCTGAACAAACACCCTTAATTGCGGCAGAAACAGTACGTTTATTACATCAAGCTGGTATTCCTTCTAATGTATTACAATTGCTACCTGGAGCAGGCGAAGTCGTTGGTGCACGTTTAGTGGCGGATGTGCGTGTTGCCGGTGTCATGTTTACTGGATCGACAGAAACAGCAAAACTCATTCAACAAACATTAGCGAATCGTCCAGGGCCCATTGTGCCACTGATTGCTGAAACGGGTGGCCAAAATGCCATGATTGTTGATTCATCCGCACTACCCGAACAAGTCGTCACAGACGTGATAAGCTCTGCCTTCAATAGTGCAGGTCAACGCTGCTCTGCATTGCGCGTACTTTACCTCCAAGACGATATTGCACCACGCATAATAGAGCTACTAAAAGGCGCTATGGCGGAATTAACATTGGGCGACCCCGGCTTATTAGAAACCGATATCGGCCCTGTGATTGATGCGGATGCATTAAGCATCTTGCAAAAACATGTAGCCCGCATGCAACAAGAAGCAAAACTCATTTATCAAATGCCGCTGAAAAACCCGCCAACAGGCCACTTCTTTGCACCTTGCGTTTTTGAACTAGACAATTTAAAGAGTTTACCCCGCGAAGTGTTTGGCCCTGTTTTACACATCATTCGCTATCAAGCTAAAGATTTATCCAGGGTTGTTGATGAAATCAAGAATACGGGTTATGGATTAACATTAGGGATTCACAGCCGTATCGATACAACGGTAAACTATATAAAAGATCGCATGCCTGTGGGTAATATTTACGTGAATCGCAACATGATTGGTGCCGTTGTTGGCGTGCAACCATTTGGCGGTGAAGGTTTATCTGGCACGGGCCCTAAAGCAGGTGGACCACACTACTTAACAAAACTCTGTGTCGAGCGCGCTATTTCAATTAACACAACAGCAGCCGGCGGGAATACAACGCTCGTTTCGCTCAGTGAGGATGATTAATGCATAGTCCGATTGTCCATTTGATATTTTTGATTTTCACAGGGACAGCGATTTTATCGACTCTTGCACTCTTTACGCGCCAATCTTTATTAGTGGCTTACATGTTGCTAGGGGCTTTACTCGGCCCCTGGGGCCTGAAACTGATTGGCGATGCGAATGCGGTTAAACAAGCCGGCGATGTTGGCATTTTGTTTCTACTCTTCTTACTTGGCTTACATTTACAACCACAAAATCTTTGGCACTCTACCCGCAAAATGAGTTTGATTACGCTGAATAGTTCATTGATTTTTTTAGTTGCGGGTTTTACCGTTGGGCACTTTACCGGATTTAGCTATGCAGAAAGCATCATCATCGGCATTACCATTATGTTTTCTAGTACAATTATTGGATTGAAATTATTGCCGACCACCGTACTGCATCACCAACATACGGGTGAGCTCATGATTAGTATTTTACTCTTGCAAGATATTCTTGCTATTGGTGCCTTGTTAATCTTACAGGCGATTGCAGATAGAGCATTCTCATTTCATGATATTGGTTATATTCTCAGCGCTTTTCCTATCTTGTTACTGGCGGCTTACATTTTCCAACGATTTATATTGTCAAAATTATTAAATCGATTTGATAAAGTGCATGAATACATTTTTATTTTATCGATTGGCTGGTGTTTATGCATGGCTGAGCTGAGTCACTTCATGCACCTTTCGGAAGAAATTGGCGCCTTTATTGCTGGTGTCACATTAGCATCCAACCCTATTTCATTATATGTTGCAGAAAGCTTAAAACCGCTACGCGACTTTTTTCTGGTGATTTTCTTTTTCTCGATTGGCGCGGCTTTTAATTTTGGTGTACTACCTGAGATCATGTGGCCTGCAGCCATTTTAGCGACGTTGATTTTAGTCGGTAAGCCCATCGTCTTTAGCTGGCTACTACGCAAATCAGGTGAAGCAAGATTCATGAGCTGGGAAGTCGGTGTCCGCTTAGGCCAAATCAGTGAGTTTTCACTTTTAGTCATATACCTCGCTCTCGACGCAAATCTCATTCGGCCGGAAACCAGTTATATGGTGCAAGCTGCCACTATTCTCACGTTTATTGGTTCAAGCTATTGGGTAACTTTGCGCTATCCAACTCCGCTAGCTTCTTCTGAAAAATTGCGGCGGGATTAGGATTTCGGTGGACACGCTACATTTGTCCACCCTACACATGTACTTCCGTTTTCGTAGGGTGGACAAATGTATAGATTGGGACATGGGTAGCGTGTCCACCACCCCCTTGACCAACGCCACTATTGAAACCATAATGCACCCATGAACAAACACGACACACAACATTCACATGATGATGGTCATGACCATAGTGATCATGATCATAGTCATGACCATGGCAGCAGTGGCCACAGCCACGCACACCATGCGCCGCAATCTTTTAATATGGCGTTTGCTATTGCGGTTACATTAAATCTTTGTTTCACTGTTTTTGAGGCCACCTATGCCTTGATTGCCAACTCCATGGGACTGCTAGCCGATGCGGCTCATAACTTCGGAGACGTATTTGGTCTTGTGCTCGCCTGGGGCGCCAATTGGTTGCTGACTATCCCAGCACGCAAACGTTACAGTTATGGCTATAAGCGCACCACCATTCTGGCTGCTGTGACCAATGCCATCATTTTAGTAGCGAGCTCCGCTATCATTGCCTTTGAATCCATCCAGAAACTTTTTAATATCACGGCAGTCAACGAATATCTCGTCATTGTTATTGCCTTAGTCGGTATCGGCGTCAACGGTGGCACTGCCATGTTATTTTTGAAAGGTGCTCATGAAGATTTAAATATTAAGGGCGCTTTTTTACACCTCATGTCAGATGCCTTAGTGGCTATTGGTGTTGTCTTCGGTGGTATTGCAATTTATTACACGGGTCAAATGTGGATAGACCCCTTAGTGGGTTTATTCATTGTTGCAACTATTTTATGGGGCACGTGGGGCTTATTACGTGATTCACTCAGACTTATTTTAGATGCCATTCCGCACCATATTGATGCGAATGGCGTAACAAGATTTTTAGAAAATTTACCCGATGTGAAAGCCGTCCATGACTTGCATATTTGGGGATTAAGTACCAAAGAGGTCGCCTTAACTGCGCATTTAGTGATGGCTGGCGATCATCAATCGGATGTCGATTACAAAAAAATTAATACGGTCTTAAAAGAAAAATTCAAAATCAACCACGTCACTATTCAAGTCGAAATGGAAAACAGTGATTTTCTCTGCATTCGCTGTGAAACCTGCTAGACCGAGACAATACCCGAGCGATTCTGACTAAACTCACGCAGGTATGTAAAAACAACTATTGGACGGAACGAAACCATCATGAAAGATATATTCATAGGCGTTGATGGTGGCGGCACCAATTGCCGCTTAGCAATTTGCACTCAAGACGGGGACGTATTACATCAAGCCTCCTTACGCGCAAGTGGTGACATTTCTATTTATCCAGAAGCAACCTGGCAAAACTTTCTTACATTATTTAAAGATGCCGCTCAACACATGCAGCACTCAGCAAACATCCATATTCTAGATAAAAGCCAATATCGTTTGCATATCGGATTTGGTGTTGCGGGATATAGCGCTGTGGAATCTAGAAAAAAATTTATTGATCTCATTGAACAGTCAGCATTATTTGCTAGCTACAAAATAGATAACGATGTCATGGCTGCTTATTGGGATGCGCATCATGGTAATCCCGGCGGCATTATCATTATAGGCACAGGCAGCATTGGCATTCGATATGAAAACCAAAAAGCAGTTGCACGTTTTGGTGGCATGGGTTTCCCACATGACAACAAAGGGTCTGTTGCTTGGCTAGGCATGCAATTGATTGAACGATTACTCACAATGTGTGGAAAACTATTAAAAAATGTCGGCCAAGAGGTCAACATTGAAGAAGCGCTCACCGCATCAGATGAGCCAGGCGCAAAGCTATTTTTAGCACTCCTCAATCATCCAAAATATTACAGCCTAAATCAACCGGCCACTTTCAAAAAAACGTATACCTTCGTGGCAGAAATGGAGATATATCAGTATATTTTTGCCAACCAGCGCACGCCGGTATTGTATGCGAAATTAGGTGGTTTTATTTTAGATATCATGCGAGATCAATCTTTTTTAGCAGATCACCCACATACAGCCACTATCACACGCGAAGCCGTGAGATTGATACAAGCTGCTGCCGCTGAAATTGATTTGATTTTCGCTGAAGTTAAAAAAGAGGGGATACGTTTTGCATTATATGGAGGAGCAAGCGATCTAATCGCTAACTACGTGAGCGCAGAACTCAAAGATGCACTGATTTCAGCAAATTCAAAATCCGCGGCTCCTGGTGCATGTGAAATGATTAGACGTGATTATGAAGCAAAAAAAGCGGCTCAGCTTAATATGCAAATACCACTTCCAGCGATTACTTTGTTCAAGCCAGCAGAAAGCGAAAGTCTAACGCCAACACGCACCCAACTACCATCTGATAGAACACAGCTAAACTACAGCGCTACAACACAACCCTAATCGGGGTGGTTCACCAATCGCTTGTAGAAATGACTTTAGGCTTCACCAGTCGTTCAAAATCAGCATAAGCCAAACGCATGAGTTCAATATGCGTACCCGCATTAAAAACCATCTGCGGATAATGCCTCAATTCACTGGATGCAAACACTGGCACGCCAAATAAATTTCCAAAAGGTGGCATGGCACCGACTTCACATTCTGGAAACTGACTTTTGAATTCTGACTCTGATGCCAAATTAAGATCCTTCCAGCCGGTTGCTGCTTTTAATGCAGCAAAATTAATGTGATCGTGCGCAGGCAATACCACCATGGCTAATTGTCCACCTGCTTTCACAATCACAATTTTAGCCAGCGATTTTCCAGAAACATGCGCTGAAGCCGCTACTTCTTGCGCGGTATAAGCACGCGCATGATTGAGACACTCATATTTCACATGTTGCTTATCCAAATAGTCTTTCAAAATTGAGATTGGCACAAAACCCTCCTTTCGATATCGTAATGATACCCCTAATTATAGTGCTTTTTTTGACAAATGTGAGACAACAAAACCCATTGAATTGGTTGTGTTTCATCGTAAATTATAGTTAAATCCTTGTCTGCTCGTCATTGTTAGAGAAATCAGATGGTTAACTATAAGAACCAAATTGGTCAATTAGACCGGTGGCTCTATCTCTTTATTTTTATTCACGTTGCCGCATGGACGGTGGTGCCTTTCTTGACGCGCTATACCTTACCCATGGATGCCATGGAAGGAACAATTTGGGGCCAACAATTTGAATTAGGTTATGACAAAAATCCATTTTTAAATGGTTGGCTCACAGCGCTTGCTGTCAACCTAGGTGGCACCAGTGGCTGGGCTGTGTATTTATTTAGCCAACTTTCTGTCGCTGTGTGTTTTTGGGCAATATGGGAACTCGGCAAAAAAATGCTGCCGCCTATTTATGCCTTTCTCGCTGTGTTATTACTCGAGGGCGTGCAATATTACAATGTGCATGCAATCGATTTTAATGATAACACCTTGGAACTCGGACTCTGGGCACTCACATCATTATATTTTTACCAAGCAGTACAAACACAGTCATGGCGCAATTGGATTTTAACAGGCATGTTTGCTGGCTTGGGCATGATGACAAAATATTACACGGCCATGTTGTTACTACCCATGGCACTCTTTCTTATCATCAATCCCGAGGCTAGGCAAAGTTTTAAAAAACCACAACCGTATTTAGGTCTCGTGATTTTTCTTGCCGTTATTATGCCACATGTCGTTTGGCTATTTTTTCATGACTTTGTCACCGTCAACTATGCACTCGACCGTGTTAGCAGCAAACCCGCCTGGTTCAATCACTTCAACTATTCTGCCTTATTTGCTTGGCAACAATTTGAAGCATTTGTCCCGCCAATTTTATTAGCACTCTTATTAGTGCTTGGCCGAAGACCTTTCTTATCAAATCCACGCGTCCAAATCAGCCCTTTCAATCAGCAATTTTTATTCTATGTTGGTTTAGGGCCATTCTTATTCACTGTTTTGTTATCCGCACTCACCGGTATTCGACTGCGCGCCGGCTGGGGTGAACCATTGCTATCATTGTGGGGAATTATGTTAATTGCATGGCTACAGCCACGCATTACACTACGTCGATTTTATCGTTTTTCGGCATTCTTTTTTAGTATCATTGTGATCACACTTGCCTCGTATGCCACTGCCTTAATTCGCGCAGATGAACCATCGAGCGCGAATTTCCCCGGAAAAATCATTGCGGAAACCATTACGAACGAATGGCGCAACACATATCACGCACCATTGCCTTTTGTGGCTGGCTCGCGCTGGATTGCTGGTAATATTGCTTTTTATTCAAGTGACAAACCGGCTGTCTATATTAACTGGGATAAAAAACTGAGTCCGTGGATTGATGAAGAAAAATTAAAAATGGCTGGTGCCATTTTTGTGTGGGATGCTTCTGAAGATAACGAACCAACCATCACAGAAATTAAAGCACGCTTCAAAAGTTTGGGCGCTCTGCAAATCAAACATTTTTCCTGGTTGCGAAATCATAGCAACAAGCCGGTGGAAATTAGTGTCGCATTTTTGCCGCCGCAAGAAAAAGCATAGACTGCCATTAAGTTAAGCGCCAAAAAAGGGGCCACCCTAAAAGTTATTGAAACAATTTTTGCAAACACGTCGCAGCAAAATCTATCTCTGCAAGTGTTGTAAATCGTCCAAACGAAAACCGTACTGAGCAATGCGCTTCTTCTGCAGACAAGCCTAACGCACGCAACACATACGATGGCTCAATGCCTTTGGCATTACAAGCAGAACCCGCAGCAATCGCTAATTCAGGTGAGGCTTGCATCAATGCTTCAGCTCGCATAGGAACACGTAAATTCACAATACCCGGATAACATAAGGATGGCTCTATATTGGGTTTAATAGATTGCATAGCAGCAATTTGCTGTAAAAACTGCGTACGTAGTTGCAAATTTTTTTGATAATCGGCTGTCATTTCTATTTGTGCTAAACGAAATGCTTCTGCCATTCCCATGATTTGATGCGTTGCTAATGTACCCGAACGCATGCCTTGCTCTTGGCCACCGCCATGCATTTGTGGTGCAACACGTATGCGTGGTTTTTTTCGCACATACAAAGCACCCACACCTTTGGGGCCATACACTTTATGCGCATTCATCGATAACAAATCTATCGGTGTCTTCGTTACGTCAATAACCAGTTTGCCATTACTCTGCGCTGCATCCACATGCAATAAAATTTCTCGCTCGGCAGTGATTTTTGCAATAGCAGAAATATCTTGGATCACACCAATTTCATTATTCACGTGCATGACACTAACTAAGATAGTATCTGGCTTTAAAGCGGTTGTTAATTTTTCCAAATCCAACAAGCCATTTCTTTCGGGCGTTAAGTAAGTAACAGTATAGCCTTCTTTCTCCAGCTGTTGGCACGTATCCAACACAGCTTTATGTTCTGTTTTAACTGTCACAATATGCTTACCGCGACGTTGATATAATTGCGCAGCACCTTTCAAGGCTAAATTAATGGCTTCTGTTGCGCCGGAGGTCCAAATAATTTCACTGGGTTCGGCATGAATTAAGGCCGCCACTTGTTCACGCGCCCAATCGATGGCTGCTTTTGCCGCTTGGCCATAAGCATGCGATAACGATGCCGGATTAGCGAAACAACCATCGGCTGTTAAATACTGCTGCATTTTTTCCGCAACGCGCGGGTCAACCGGCGTCGTTGCAGCATAATCTAAATAAATAGGCGTCTTCATAGGACTGATTATAGGGCAGGTTTGTTGATTGGTGAACCGTCAATTGCAGGTTTTGGTCTCTCTTCACCACTTGCATAGCTATCCACTATAGCTTTCAATTCAGTAACCCCTTGGTATTGTTCTTTCTTTAATTCGGCATAGATACCATGAAGTTCTCCGCGATATGCCTTTAGCTGTATGGACGCAGCAGCATGATGGATATCAATAGAATTCACTTGCAGCCTCAGCGCTCTCAATGTTTGTATCGCATTATTCAATGTTGTTGGAAACGTAATACTACGCTGTTGTAGATATAAGGTTGTGTTCTGTGGTTTTTTTAATTCCAACAGACTATAGAGTGCTATATCAACATCTATTTTTAGCCTCTCTCTCACATTAGGCAACGCCTGATTTGCAAGCATCAACGCTGGAGCAAAGTCAGCAACCACTGCTTCAATAGAAGTGATTTTTGCAGAGCGGACTTTTTCCAGCTCAGCAGTTAAGCTTGCAATAGTCTCATGACCTGGGTCCACGCACTGTTCTAATTTTTTGATACAATTATCTAATTTAGCGAGCAAATATTCTTGATACTGAGGCAGCAATGCCCACAACGCATCACGATAACTGTCTAGCAAGCTTTGTGCATCAGCATGTTGCACATTGACATTATCAATCGTTTGATAAAGATCATTTAATTCATTTAGATCTTGATAACCAAGCTTTGCTAATAGGTCTACTAACGACGTCTTCATTTTTATTAGCTGTAAAATAACTTTCTGATCACTGATAATTGCGAGCTTTCTGTCAGCACACATTTGAACAGTTAGCTCATGAAGTAAATTGTCATTCTTGGCTTTTTTATGCAATAGATTAACTAAGGCAGCACAAGCCGTATCACTCTTCTGATTCGCCGCAAGCGCATAACAAAGCGCAGCATGATTATATTTGGCTGCTGCCTCAAACTCCTTGCCTGCACCCTGCAATTCTCGCGTCATTGTAAGATCAGCAACACGCGCACAAATTTCTATAAAAACGTCGCCGAACGACTCCTGCAATTCATCCTTAGTCGGTGTTTTATCCGCTTCCATCAATGATTTTATTGTAATTATAGGCATATGCTCTTACCCCCATTAAAGAGGCGCAAGGATAGCATATAATTATCTATTTAGCTTGTTATGATAATAATTTACTCATATTTTAGCGTAGTCTATGTCCCAAACTGGACGCAGGCGCCTCATCGTCCTCCTCGTGTTGCAGCCAATCCAATAGCTTGAGGGTCTTACCGAATCGGGTCAGTTTCGGAGAAATTTTGTGGTATAAATACGAATCGATTAACCAAACGGGTACTAATGTTACCACCGCACCCAGTGCCATGATTTTCATCACTTCCTCTTGCGACCCATCCGTATTATTCACAAACTGAAAAATCATATTACCCAATACACCACTAACAACTTGCAACCCGGTATAAGACGATACTAAAAAAGCATTTGAGAAGGAAAAAAGTTTATTGCTGGCTTTATGAAAAAAGCCGCACGTGACGAGTTTTTTGGATCGCGCAGCGAGAGCGGCTGCTAGCATACTTTTGCCAAGGGCCGCTATCTTTGCAGCTTCAACTGCATCACATTCTACACCCAGAGCAGATAAAACCGCTGCACCGACAGCACCCGTAAAAGCACCTTCGGCAGCCCCCACTACACCATCAGTCACACCAAAAATAAACGGCGCATAGGATCTAAACATCGCGATAAACTCCTCTGTTTATCTTGCTATTTAAAACCGTCATGCAAAATCGCTGCATGTACGCTTATGCTATTTTTTGCTAACTTACTCTGATGCAATCACCTCTAAAGGCCAAGAGTTCCCAACCTATTTACACAATCCAAGTATGATTATATCTTGTTGTTATTATGTTGCGTAAAATATTCATGCTAGTAAAGTGTAAACTACACGACAAATGCATCGAAAATGGGCAAAATTATCTGGCAAGGAGAGCATCAATACAATGAACAACAATAACCCTCCCAAGCTCGCGATTGTCATCCCTTGCTACAATGAAGAAGCTGTGCTCGCTTACACATTGGATCACTTACGCCAATATCTACAAACCTTGATAGACAATCATAAAATTACACCGGATAGTTTTCTTTATTGTGTTGACGATGGCAGTAACGATCAAACCTGGTCCATCATCACCACACAGCATCAGCAATTTCCTAATATCAAAGGTTTAAAGTTAACAAAAAATGTCGGTCATCAAAACGCGCTGCTAGCCGGCCTGCTCAGTATTAAAAATAAAATTGATTGCGTCATCTCGATAGATGCTGATTTACAAGATGATGTCTCGGCAATGGAAGCAATGCTAGACCAATTGAAAGCGGGTTATGACATTGTGTACGGTGTCAGAACATCCAGACAAAAAGACAGTTTCTTCAAACGAGTTACCGCACTCACTTTTTATCACATCATGAAAAAATCTGGCGCCGACATTGTGCATAATCATGCGGATTTTCGTCTACTTAGCCAGCGTGTGATTGCCTCTCTCAATCAATACAAAGAAAGAAATTTATTTTTACGCGGCATTTTTCCCTTAATGGGATACCGCTCAACGCAGGTCTATTATGAACGCCATGAACGCTTACTAGGACAGTCAAAATACACTTTAAAAAAAATGATTATGCTGGCATGGGATGGTATTACTTCATTTAGCCATATACCGCTTAGTTTAATTTTAGCATTAGGCGTGATGTCTTTCTTTCTGTCGATTGTGATGATGATCTGGATATTTTGCGCGAAGATTTTTACAAGCTCTGCTGTGCCTGGCTGGGCTTCTATTATGATCCCGTTATGTTTTATGGGCGGGATACAGCTTTTATCTATCGGTATTATTGGTGAATACATGGCAAAAGTGTATTTGGAAGTAAAACGCCGACCCCGATTTATCAAAGAAACAGAATTAAATTAACTATCATGGATATTTTTATAAATCAATATACCGCCGAAACGCGTAACATATCGATAATTTTTCCAAATATCACGGAATTCTTTTGATTGAGAAAAGAAGGCCAGGTAATCGAAAGTAACGCCATCGAATACAGTCCAGTTAATTGCCGGGGTCACCAAAACCAAGCTCGGCATATTTCTTTTCATATCTTCAACAATCGTATGCGTAAAGAAAATACGCTGTTTTTCTAATGCTGCCGCTGCTTCTGGTGTATGCAATTTTGAGAGTTTTTCTATATACATCACAGGCCACAAACACTCATAACGCGAAGCAGATTCAACGCCTGCATAATCCACCAAAGGATAAGTCAACCGACAATTGGTTGAGAAGGCGTAAAAAGGCCGATGATTTGCGGAAATTTTAACATATTGAACCCACGGGTTTGGTAACGTGGGCTTCGGCCCCGCAGAAATAAAACGAACCGTCGTATCAACAACCAAACGGCCAGGAATCCACAGTAACAGCAATACTATACCGCTGACGATAATGGCTTCGGCTATTTTGTTTTGAGATGATGAGACACTTTGGCGATAACAGGAAAGTAGATATTCTGTCAATAAAAAAACGGACAACAACATGGCTACAACAAACATGGGTATCGTGTGATAATCCATCGCCAGTGGTTCTGCAATATAAAAAATAAAAAATCCGACCATACTCAACATCAGTATAGTGGCTAAGTCACGATACGCAGAATTTTTATGAAACACAGAATAAATAACAATCGCCTCGATAATAAAAGCCACTCTGAGATTAAAAAACAAATCAATAAATACATCATGACTAGCAAAAAAAATCGCGAAAAACTGATATATATACGGAATAAGTGAAAAATAATCGCGATTAAATAACAAAACAGCGGCAACATAACTTACAAAAACAAAAGCAATTGCTATCGTCTCTTGACAAAACAGCGATGCACAACGTCGAGCTTTCAGGAAAAGATACGCTTCAACAAGCAAGAGCGTCACACAAAGATGTGGCTTAATGGCAAAGCCAACTCCAGCCATCAAGCCAATCAGGACCGGATTTCGCAAAGGCCGCTGCTGTAAACGAAGCACAGCTCCCAACAAATAAGGCATTATTAACATGATTGCTACATGCTCTCTTTGTCCAAAATTACTGGCGGGAGAAATCACATAACCAAATACGAGTGTCAAGAGAGTAGCAAAATATAGCACGTGACTGTCTGGCTTGAGGATTTTTTTTAATAAGCGAGCGCAGAGAAAAATTGAAAAAGCGGCAATAAGAAACACATAAATACGCACAGAGCTAATCAAACTCAACTTAGTTATATGTGCTAACAATACGGGTGGAATATGAATATATAATACCATCGGCGGATTCATTTCAAAAAAATCTTGGGAATAACTGCCACCCGCTAGAAACCGCTTGGTTGCATGTAGCAACCAACTCACATCATGATTCAAAAAACCCAGTGACTGAATAAAAATTCCACCGACAAAAATAGCTAACAAGCATAACCATGCCCATCGAAATGGCATTTTTACCTGCAGGTTTGGCGAACCGTCTATAGTCATATTATCAAGCTCTCTATCTGCTCAGCTTTATTAGCTATACCCCCTCTCCTCCACAAAAAGGCGTTGTTGAATAAATCAAAATTTCAACATCTCCCTTCTCCCGCTTGCGGGAGAAGGGTTGGGGATGAGGGTCTGTATGTAACCACATTATGTATTATATACACATAGTGTGCAGATCATAAGCTCCCTCACCCCCGCCCCTCTCCCACAGAAAAGCACTGTGGGAGAGGGGAGATGTTGAAAGTTTGATTTATTCAACAACGCCCCACAAAAAGCGTGGAGGGGAGGGGATTTATAATTTATGCAACAAACATGCATATTTAATTGTATAATCACAGCAAAACAATAACCCGCTTTATCAACAATGGAAACTATTTTAAATGAAAAAAATTGATTTTGATAACTATGCAGATGAATACAATAAAATCTTAGATGATCAATTAAATTTTTTTTCTGCAGACAGCCAGTATTTTGCTGAATACAAAGTCAAGCAAGCCAAAGCGGTATTACCGCAGACACCAAAAACGATTCTTGATTTTGGTTGTGGCATCGGTAGAAGCATCCATTTCTTCCAAAAATATTTCCCCTCATCACAAATTTATGGCTGCGAAACATCCGAAAAAAGTCTGGAGATAGCAAGAAAACAATTTCCTTCTGCGCATTTTTACCAAACGCAGGAGCTAGCCTCTCTCGGTATGCGCTTTGACCTGATCTTTTTAGCGGGTGTATTACATCACATAGAAGTCAAGGATCGCAGACCCACCATAGAACTCATCTCTGCTGCACTACAACCACAGGGTAATATTCTTATCTTTGAACATAATCCGTTTAATCCTATGACGAGGCATCTTGTCAACACCTGTCCATTTGATCGCGATGCTGTGCTATTAAAACCAACTGAAACAAAGCAATTGCTGACTGACGCTGGTATCCATAAAATCAAACATTATTACACATTGTTTTTTCCAGCTGCTCTCAAATGGTTAAGGCCATTAGAATATTATTTGCGACACCTTCCCCTCGGTGGACAATATCTCGTTCAGGGGACCGCAGCGAAATTAATTCCCTGATTTTTTATTTAAAAATATTTTTTTTGCTGGTGAATCTAGATCTGGACATTGATCTTCTGCCCTTGACTGCTCTTGATAATTAACACGAATCCCGGCTGCTTGCAGCTCATCAAGATAGTCATTGCTCTGCACCACGATACCGTCTGGAAAAACTTCTTCTGCATTTTTAGCATTCACATTCAAATAACGTTTACCGCAAAATTCAGCTGCCCGCTTACGACTAAAAACCTCTACAACACCTTCGGCAACACTACCTTTCATAATTTCGAAAGGTTTACCCTGAGGCGGCGTATCGGTATCAAGAATAGAAAATTCAAGATCACGCCCTTTGCACTGAGCAAGAAGTTTAAAAAGTTCGGCGCTAACCATTTTATGCATAGCCAGCATATAGTTAGTTAATATAAATCACCCACTTTCCTGACCACGCTTATATGCGCGCTCGATTGAAATAGGTACCGGGGCTGTCACCACCAGTAAGTGCAACACCCTCTGGTTGTCAGTGCCTAACATGAAACGCTCCATCGCAGGCTTCACCCCATCAATCAATAAATGTGGCGCCAGATTTTCTCCAATTTTTTTACTCATCTTGAAATAAGCGCGTTGAGTTATATAGGTTGCCTCATCGCCATTGAGTCGCTCACTGATTTCAGGCACTTCACTTTCGTGCATATGACGACTCACAATTTTTCGATGCGCATCGGTATCAATTTTGACAACATCATCCCAGTCGATTTGCAATTTCTTTTTAGCATACTCTTGCAACATAATGATGGATGTTCCTTTGCCACAAGCTGGCGGACCTAGCAACATAAAAGTATGGCATTCATTACCAGCATGCTTTGTTAACCACTGATATTTATCATTGATTTGCTTTGCTATAATTGGCTCGACAATGGCATCAATCGCCTCATTCGCAATCTGTTGATAAATTTTATCAACCACAGCACGAAAAGTAATTTCGGCAACAGCTGCCTGTTGGTCTTCTATTTTATCACTGTTTTGATCCATAATTTCAAAATGCTCATGCGGCTTATATTTTCCTGTGTTAAATCGCTCTTGCACGCGAGCTTGAATTGTTTTGGCAAGCTCAATATAAGGGGTATCTTTCGCCGCATCAACGCGTAGTGCTGCACGCGCTAATTCAGCCGATGTTTTTTGACAATCTGCTTGCAGTGTTTTTTTATCTTTAATTGCGGGGCGGACTATATTGCGATAAATATCCTGCACAATCTTTTCAAGATCATTTTCATGCATGCGCACTTCGGTTTCAATAATTGCCACCGTTTCAAGCAAAGCAAGGCGATGTGAAGGATAGGTAATTAATTGATGAATATTTCCTTCACCCGTTGCAGCAGCTATCTCTGCAATTTCATGTTCATTACGTAATGCATTCGATAAATTGGAAAATTGTGCATCCAGTGGAATCAGATATTTTCCTGCCGCCAACCCTTGCAAATAATCGTGGATGCTAGGCGCAACGATATTCCAGCCACTGCCACTCTTAGGGCTAAATAGGGTAGACGGTTTTGGACGGGCGCTAGCACTCATCAGATGCCTCATCTATTCAAGAAGATAGCTATCAAGATAAGTATAGGGTAGGAAATGTGCTTTTGCTGTGTCTGACTTGCCAGGTTAAAACATGTTAATAATCAATACAGTAGAATTTAACGCTTGCTTATTTGTTTTTTATTTATACAATAGTATGAGATTTAATTGGCTTTAATACTATACATTAACAGTTTTTTAAGGTTTGTGCGGTATTCTAGCGTTCATTTTAATACAACTGATGGTAATCCTATGTTTGGCACAAGAAATATTCCTTTTTCTATTGATAACCAAGACACCAAAAAGAGCAAATGGCGTCTATGGGGCATTGAAATTACCCGCGATGAACTGCCAGCACCACGGAAAGACAACCACGACTTTGATACGATGCCCGCACGCGAGCTTATCGACCACTGGAGTGAAGGGGCTTATGCCAAACAACTCGGTAAAGATGGCAGAAAACAATTTCTTATTTTAGCCGCTACTACCAAAAACCAGGCACTCACCCCTAACGAACAGGCAGAGGCACTGTGCAAACTCACCAACCTTTTTATTGAAGGCTATGATAAGGCGTCATTGGACAGCACCAAACAAAATAAAATCCAACTCGCTTTATTCTGTTACCGTGAAGCCCTTTCATTAGGCGCAGCAATTCAATTGACTTTTCAGCATACGCTCACCAACCTGTTGCAAGCCAATCGCAGTATCATCAATAATGAATTAACTGATGAAGCAATTCGTGCTT
This sequence comes from Gammaproteobacteria bacterium, assembly GCA_013286085.1. Lineage (GTDB taxonomy): Bacteria > Pseudomonadota > Gammaproteobacteria > DSM-16500 > DSM-16500 > UBA5158. The sequence continues at coordinate 24,272 of JABDGK010000023.1, forward strand.
GTAGCAACCTAGTAACGCTAGAAAAAATTTTTTCAGAACACGCAAACAACCAACAATCAGCAGCCGCGGCTGCCAGTGCAGCGAATACAAGCAGTGTTGTGAAACAAACACCCCCTAAAAGCCCATCTCTACATCTCAGTACTGCAGATTCTTCTTCATCATCTGCAGAATTAAAAAGTCCAAGCTCAACTACAAACCAAGGAGCAGCAGCATCACAACCATTAAAAAAAGTAGCTTCTGACACATCGCCGAAAACAGCTCCCGGTGACAAAGAAGAAAGCCCTGCCAAGCAACTGCTTGCTAAAAATAATAATGGCGACTGGTTGGTCTGGGGATACAATCCAACCAATGCAGACGAATCAGCACAGTTGTTTCAACATCTTAGCAAAAATGGTTTTGATGATATCTTCAAAGAAATGCTGAGTATCGTCAAAAGACTACAAGTAAACGCCGGATTTTCAGCGAGCAATGACAAGCAAAAACTTGTATTTTCACTCATGACCGCTGGGTTCAATATTACTGCCATAGAAAATAAAACCTATACGGGCACAATGACCTGTAATGCACAAACAACAAAGATCTTACTCGAGATCGCAGCACGAAATACACCGGTAAAACTCTCTTGCTTAGCATTAGTCGCACACAATCCACAGAGTACGCCAGCAGAAAAAGCCAATGCATTTTTACAGTTGGCTGATTATTATAGCGGAAAAAACAATGCTGAGTTGGCATTCACCTATTCGGCACAAGCTATTCTTATCGACCCGACTATTGCCATTACGAAAGACAATAACCCCATTATTCAACTATTAAAAAACCACGCTCCGTTGTTGAAAAATGATTTGAGCAACGGCACGTTGCAACAGCGCGTCTTGACTAGTAACAATAACAATGACCCCATTGATCAAACGTGTGCGGACTTAGCCAAAGACATCATGAGTGCCTACTGTCGCAGCTTACATAAGCCATTCTTTGCACTCAATGACATCGTCAAAAAACCCTTGGAAGAAGCCAAAGAAGCCGTTGCTGCAGCCAGTGCTTCTAATAATGCCGAACTGTCCACCATTATCAAAGAGCTCCTGGATTCGGAAGCTCGATTTCATGAGACATGCAGTAATTTCATCGCAGAATTACGCACAATAAATCCATTTGATAGTGATCTCATTGAATTTTATGAGTTATATAACCAGCTGCAAGAGAATCCTTACGCCGGTATTGTGGTTAACCCAGAAAATGTGACAGCGACCCTAGAAAAAATCTATGCCGCCTACTCATCTGAAGCTAATCTAGCATTACTAGAACAAATCATGCAGGCAACGATTAACTACAATGCCATTTCCAATCATCCTATACTGAAAGAAAAACAAATTGACACCCCCACATACAAAGGTCCCATTGCTGCATTAGCCATTGCACCTGCACAGCGCGGCATGAGGTATGTGTTACTTTTAAAAGAAATACAAAAAAAGGCTAAGGGTCAAGACTATTTATTGATAACACAATTAGTATCAAAAGCCGAACATTTTTCCACCCTGGTTAATGAGCAACAACGATTATCAGAAAATACAACAAGCTTATTAACTAATGATATTAAGTTAATTAAAAATAATCAAAAAGACCGACGTGACGAACTCACTGCACTGTTTGCGCAATACAAAAACATGTGCTTACAGCTATACAAACAGGAATATCAGAAACATCGCATCACACTGAATTCGCAACAAAATACACTACAAACAGAAAATACCATCTTAAAACAACAACAAGCTAAGCTTGCTATTGAACTGCAACAAACAAAACTAACAATCACTGCTAATGAAACTAGCATTGCAAGCCTCACACATGCAACAACAGAACAACAAGCCACTCTTTCAAGTCAAACAACACAGATTTCTGAGCTAACTGCAACGATAGCAAAACAAATTGCCGAACAACGATCAGCCGAAGAAGCATTACATCTGAAACAACAAACTGCACTAGCAATAAAAGATGCGCGGATTAAACAGCTAGAACAAGAAAACCAACAACTACGCCAACAATTAGCTGCACAACAACAAGTAGTCGTTTCTGTTGCAGAACCCCAAGCACCCGCTATTGTGAATACACCTCAAACATCCATGCAAAATAGCGCGCCAGCAATAAATTCAACGCCTAAAGTACCTACAAAAGACGTAGCACCCACAGCAACTCCCGCACCTCAACCTGTTGATATCAAAAAATCGTTGCAATATTTACATAATAAAATTCTCACGCATAAATTTAAACTAGGCTGGATGGGTGGTGAGACTGTCCGCACACAACAAGGCGAGAAAAAACTTCCCAAGGGAGTGAAAGTAATTCTTGAAACTATTACTAGTTATTTGACTGGGCAATCAAAAATAAACACTGATCAGTTAATTGCTGCTGTTAATCAAGCAGGCATGCAGCGTAACAAAAAATCGGGCACGTTTAGTAAACGTCAAAATTCCTCTATTGCGATTTATGGTCAATTTGGTTCATTAAAGAGAACTACGTTAGAACGAGCTGACTACACACAGCAAATTGATGCCTTATTTGTTGAACCACAATCGCCAAGTCCCAAAAGGTAGAACCGTAGGGTGGACAGAACGCAGCGCTGAGGCATCCCAACGAATTTTTTTATAATACATTGTATCTAATTGAAATCGCCAAATATCTTGGTGAATCAACCCGCTTTTGCCGTTACTACCGAGCCGCGCGCGGCTCGGAAAAATAATCACCATGCCCGGAAAAATTCGTGGGGATACCCAGAGCGCAGCGTGTCCACCCTACTTTCTTTTTTCAATCATTCCTAAAATCCCACGCAAGATATTCATTTCCATCACATCCGGACGTGCGCGATAAAACAATCGTCTTAATCGTGTCATCAACTGACGCGGAGCAACTGGATTTAAAAATTCAATTTCCACCAGCACGCGTTCTAAATGTTCGTAAAAACTTTCCATTTGCCCTGCTGTCGCGCGTTCATAATCCCACTCTTCTGGCGTCGGTGCGCTACCTAAACTTGCCATCCGTAACTCATAAGCAATCACTTGCACTGCCGCAGCAATATTCAGCGAACTGTAATTCGGATTTGTTGGAATTTGCACATGCCAATGACAACGATGCAATTCATCATTGGTTAAACCAGATTGCTCTTGCCCAAATAAAATAGCGATCTTCATACCATCGGCTTCACTGCGTGCTTTCTCCGCTAATTCACGCGGATTTAAAATAGGCCACGGGATTTTACGTGAGCGCGTGCTGGTACCAATCACCAAACCACAATCGTGTACTGCCTCATCCAGACTGGCAACAACGATTGCGCCTTCGACCACATCAGCCGCATTGGATGCCATCTCTTGCGCTTTCGGATGTGGAAATGCTGCGGGTGCTACTAAATACAACTCACTGAGCCCCATCGTCTTCATCGCACGGGCAGCTGCGCCAATATTGCCGGGGTGTGAGGTATTGACTAAAACAATACGAATATTTGCTAACATGCTATCATTTGCCACTTTACGACTCTCGAGATTAACCTGATGAAAAACCGCCTAATCATACTCCTGATCACATTCTGTGTCAGCTTATCCAGCCATGCAGCGACCTGTCCTGCCGCTGAAACCGTTGATCCAGCGCATCCACCGGCTGGCTGGTCACTCTTGATTCCACCTATTTTTGAAGATCAACAATACCATTTTGGCAAGGCAATCCACTCATTAAATGGCAGTTTTTATTATTTACAGGTTGTTTGTGAATATGAAACCTGCCCAACCTTAGGTTGTGCTAAGTACAGCCTCATTAGCGCAAATACATTTGAAACCCCAAATAGTCGCGCAGCACCCTGGAATACCAGACCAATTCTTAGCTCGACGCTGGTCTGCCAACCCCCAGACCACGACCCGGCGGCATGTATTTTTCAATAAGATTTCCACATTGCTGGTTTTTTTGCTATCCTAGGCGACCTTATTTCTACTGTTCTATAAAAATACCATGAGAGATCCTATAGTTAATATCGCCGTTCGCGCAGCACGCGCGGCCGGAAACGTTATTATCCGCGCGCTTGATCGCCTGGACAGTATTCGCGTGAATGAAAAAAGCCCGCGTGAATATGTCACTGAAATTGATCAACAAGCTGAGCGCGAAATTATTAATATCATCCGCAAAGCACATCCTCACCACGCCATTTTAAGCGAAGAATGCGGTGAAATTGCTGGCAATGACTACACGTGGATAATTGATCCTCTCGATGGTACTCGTAATTTTATTCACGGATTTCCACAATTTGCCGTCTCCATTGCTCTCAGCCATAAAGGTAAAATTGAGCATGGCGTGATTTATGATCCGGTTCGCCAAGAACTCTTTACGGCAACACGCGGTCGTGGCGCACAATTAAATGAACGCCGTATTCGTGTCAGCAAGCGCAGCAACTTAGAAGAATGTCTACTTGGCACAGGCTTCCCCTATCGTCATTCAGCAACCCATTTACAAGCCTACACAGATTCATTGCACGCCATCTTACCGATTTGCGGTGACGTTCGTCGTGCTGGCGCGGCCACATTAGACCTTGCTTATGTTGCCTGTGGTCGCCTTGATGGTTTCTGGGAAATGGGCTTAAAAATTTGGGACATCGCTGCAGCAACACTCCTGATTAAGGAAGCTGGTGGCCTGGTTTCTGATTTTAATGGTGGCGAAGATTTCTTGAAATCCGGCAATGTGATTGCTGGTAATCCCAAAATCTTGAAATCACTTTCACAAACGCTTGGGCCTCACCTAAATAATTTATAGTATTGAGCATTCGTTCTATTTTAGGAGTAAGACCATGTTACATATCTATGGAACGCTTTTATCATCTCCCACCAATAAAGTTCGTTATGTCGCCAATTACTTAGAGATTCCTTATGAATTTCATTCTATGAATCTTGCTGCGAGTGAACAACACAAGCCAGAATTTTTAAAAATTAATCCGCTCGGGAAAGTACCTGCGATTAATGACCATGGTTTTACTTTGGCAGAAAGCAATGCCATCATTCGTTACTTAGCTAACAAGCAACAATCACCACTCTATCCGCAAGACTTACAACAACGTGCACTCGTTGACCAATGGTTAGATTATGCTTCGATGCATATCATGATGGCACTGAGTAAAATTGCGTTTAATACGTATTTTTACAAAATGATCAACACACCCATCGATGAACGCTCACTACAAGACGGTCATAAATTTATTGCATCGTATTTACCTCATCTTGAATCGCAATTAACCAGCACGCCATTCATTGCAGGCAAAACCATCACCCTCGCCGATATTGCTTTATTAGCTGCGCTTGATACAGCTGAAGTGTGTCACGTGGATTTATCGAGCTTTTCACATTTGACTGCGTGGCGTAAAAAATTAATGGGCGAAAAATTCTATCGTGATTGTCATGAGAGTTTTACAACGGTATTTAAAAAAATAGTCGCGCAACGCGAGGCAAAAACGTCCTAAGAGCAATGGTGGACAAAGCGCAGCGTGTCCACCGTCTCATGACTCCTGCGAAGCTGTTACCAATCGCGGTTTTTTATCCACCCAAGGTTGCGCTTGTTCAAGCTGCGCGGCTAATTGCAATAATGTCGCTTCATCACCGGTTTTTCCAGCAAACTGAATCCCCACTGGCAATCCTTGCTTATCCCAATACAGCGGGACTGACATCGCCGGCTGGCCACTAATATTAAAAATGGGCGTAAAAGGATAAAAAGCAAAATTACGTGTCGCCGCATGCTCAATTGCTTTATGCAGCAAAGAAGAAAAAGGCACATGCGTTAATAATTCCAACATGCTTTGTTCAACAAAATCTGGTGCGAGCTCACCGATCAGCGGTGGCGGGCCTGGCATGGTTGGCGTCATCAAGACATCATAATCTTTAAAAAATTCCGCCATGTGGCGTGACGCTCTCTCTAGCACATCACTTGCCCATGCAAAATCGGCGGCACTCATGTGTTCGCCAATATGACACACGACGGCTGTTTGACGCTCTAAATCACGGTATTTTGGCTTGTGCCCTAGCACATCAGCAAAGCGCTTAATACTTGCAGCAAGTTCGCCAGCAATCACAATAATGTAAGCGCGAGCCACTTCAGCGCTGTTGATTTTTAAGGAAACGGGTTCCACCGTATGACCCAGATCTTGGCAAAGCCGTCCTGCTTTATCGAGATAACTGACAACATCAGGATCCACATCACCAGAAAAAAATGGTTGATCCATCAACCCAATTTGTAATTTTGCTAAAGGCTGCTCCAAACGTTGTAAAAAAGAATCAGCCGGCTTAGGCAATGAAATTGACGATCCAAGCTCAGGCCCAGACAACACATCTAACATCGCTGCACTATCGCGCACAGAGCGACTGATGACGTGTTCAACAACCATGCTTTCCCACATCCGCATGATATCGGAACCGGTAGCAGTACGCCCACGACTGGGTTTTAAACCGAACAACCCACAATAAGATGCCGGAATACGAATAGAACCTGCGCCATCATTACCATGTGCCATAGGGACAATGCCAGCAGCCACTGCTGCCGCCGAACCACCACTGGAGCCACCCGGTGATCGCGCCACATTCCATGGGTTACGTGTTGGACCAAAGTGCGTAGGCTCTGTGACGGAACTTAAACCAAACTCAGGAACATTCGTTTTACCAAATATAACTAAACCAGCCTGACGAATACGCTTTACCAATTCGCTGTCACGTTTTGGAATCCAATTAGCAGTGAAACGGCTACCAGAACTTAACGGTGCGCCCGCATAGTCAGCTAATAAATCTTTGAGGAGAAACGGCACGCCACAAAAAGGTCCTGCGGGTAATTCATTGCGAATCATGGAGCGCGCATGATCGTACATTTTATAGTTGATAGCATTCAGTACTGGATTCCATTTTTCCGCACGCTCAATGGCCGCCTGCAAAAGCTCTGCAGGAGACACAACACCACGCTGCACCAAATTGGCCAATCCAACCGCATCAAACGCTTCATAATCTGGAAAAGTCATAAATCCATTATCACTCTCTTGAACAGTAGCCCGTATGAAGCGCAGCGTAATACGGGATGGTGATGCGCCAAACCCCGTATTGCGCTACGCTCCATACGGGCTACATGCTAAGGTCGGCTATCTAACGCCTCTTTCGCTGGTGGCAATAAATGCTGACGCGTTAAACCTAGCGCCAATGCCAGCGAACCGGCAACATAAATCGAAGAATACGTACCAATCACAATACCAATGATTAAGGCCAAGGCAAAACCATGCAACATGCTGCCGCCTAAGAAAAATAATGCTAAGCACACAGTGAGTGTTAGTGCGGATGTCATCAGTGTTCGAGACAAAGTTTGGTTGGTCGCTTGATTAACCACATCAATCGGTGTGGCTTTACGTAATTTACGAAAATTTTCACGGACTCGATCGAAAATAACAATCGTATCATTTAACGAATAACCAATTACCGTTAATACAGCCGCTAAGGTAATTAAGTTAAATTCAATATGCAGAAAAGAAAAAATACCTAAAATTAGCACCGGATCATGAATTAATGCAACAGTGGACCCCACGGCAAAACGAAACTCGAAACGTAATGCAATATAAATCATAGTACCCAAGAGTGCGATGATAATAGCTAACGCACCTTTGGTTGCTAATTCTTGACCCACTTGCGGTCCAATAAATTCAACTTGCTGCACTTTCGCCGCAGGAAATACTTTTAATATATCACTCACTAACGCATCTTTATTTGCCTCGGCACTTGCTTCTGCAGTTTGGCCTTGCTCTTTTTTCGGCATCAAACTAACTAAAACATCTTGCGATGTCCCATAGCTGATAACAACCGCATTGTTAAAACCGGCTGTTTGTAAATCGTCACGCACTTGCGTCACATTCGCAGCCAGAGGAAAATGCAATTGAATTTGTGTACCACCCGTGAAATCCAATCCCCAGGTCAAGCCATTCACCAACAGTGACAGCAGTGACAACGTAAATAAAACTGCTGAAGCGACCGCAGCCCATTTGCGCTGTGCCATAAAATCAATTTGCGTATTATGTTTAAAAAATTCCATGATTATTCATCCAAAAAATTCTGACACTATCACTGTTGAACCGTCACGCTTTCTCTCCCTTCTCCCGCAAGCGGGAGAAGGGAGGGGATGAGGGTCTAATGTATGCATATTTTCTACTAAAGCACGCGCAAAACAAAAAACCCTCACCCTCTCCTATAAATGGGAGAGGAAATAATTCATTTTTGATTAATGCAACAACTACATTCCAATAGAAATTTTCTTAATCGGTTTAGCACCGTAGAGCCAGTTCACTACGGCACGTGTACCTGTAATCGCTGTAAACATAGAGGTTAAAATACCAATCGTTAGCGTCACAGCAAAACCTTTCACCGCACCCGAACCCAAACTAAATAAGACGACGGCCACAATCAATGTCGTCACGTTGGCATCGACAATGGTAGCAAAAGCACGCTCATAACCAGCATGAATACTACTTTGCACACCTAAACCATTACGTAGTTCTTCACGGATACGCTCAAAAATTAAAACGTTCGCATCCACTGCCATACCCACTGTCAAGACCATACCAGCGATACCCGGCAGCGTTAATGTCGCCCCTAACAACGATAACAGCGCGACAATCAACACTAAATTCATTGCTAAAGCCATGTTAGCAATCAATCCCATCACACCGTAATAAAGTGCCATAAAGATGACAACCAAAGCAAAACCAACCACCACAGAAAGCACACCCATGTGGATATTTTGCTTACCTAAACTGGGCCCAATTTCACGTTCTTCGATGGTTGCGACAGAAGCAGGTAAAGCACCCGCACGCAACAAGAGTGCTAATGTGCGCGCTTCATCTTGGCTAGTTAATCCCGTAATTTGAAAACTATTACCCAGCACACTTTGAATCGTCGCCACACTAATTACCTTA
>JABDGK010000024.1 GCA_013286085.1 Gammaproteobacteria bacterium
AGGGGTTATTCTTTCAACCGTATTATTAACATTAATTATTTTAATTTTTGCAGAAGTTGCACCGAAAACGGTTGCCGCTCTTTACCCCGATCGCGTATCCAAAGCGATTGCTTGGTTGGTATATGGGTTGTTGATTGTCTCGTTTCCCTTTGTTTGGCTTATTAATTCCGTGACGAATGGATTATTGCGATTGTTACATATTAATGTCTCGCATCTTGCTCACGAACCGCTAAGTCGCGAAGAGCTCCGCAGTGTGGTGTATGACACCGCGGGCAAAATGTCGCGACAATATCAAAATATGTTATTGGGGATTTTGGATCTTAATAAAGCTGCCGTGGATGATGTGATGATCCCGCGTCATCAAATTATTGGTGTCGATGTTGATCAATCGTGGGATGCAGTGCAACGACAACTTTCTCATAGTCCGCATGATTGGTTGCCTGTGTATCGCGATAATATCAATGATATTGTGGGTGTGTTGCATTTACGCGAAGTCATGGGACGGTTGATGGCGGGTAAATCTATCGATAAAGAGAGTTTATTAAAGCTTGTCAAAGAACCTTATTTTATTCCGGAAGGGACACCACTCAATATTCAATTACTGAATTTTCAACATCAACGAAAACGGGTGGCATTGGTGGTTGATGAGTATGGTGAAGTGCAAGGGCTGATTACCCTCGAAGATATTTTAGAGGAGATTGTTGGCGAGTTTACCACGAACGTAGTTTCTAGTACGTATGCAGAAACACAAACGGATGGTAGTTATTTAGTGGATGGTGCGATGACGTTGCGCGAGTTTAATCGTATAACGAAATGGCATTTGCCAACGAATGGGCCGCGCACATTAAATGGCTTGATTATTGAGTTTTTGGAAGCGATGCCCGTTAAAGGTGTCTGTATGCGTATTGCTGGGCATGTGATTGAAATCAAAGAAGTGAAAGATAATCGCGTGAGCACCGCACAAGTTTTTCCAAAGCCGCATGAGGTGTCGTTACGTGATGATTAGGGCGGCTGCAACGTTTCTATCTTCGGCTGTCAGGATGTTATAAGTACGGCTTGCTGCACTAGTATCCATGATTTCAACGCCAATGCCGTGGTTAAGTAGCTCACCATAAGTTTCAATCGCGGGAAATTGCAGTTTTGCGCCGGTGCCAATCAGTAGTAACGTCGGTTTGAGAGTCAGAATAAGGTGTAAGTGCTCAGCACTCAACATGGTGATTGCTTGTGGTGGCCAGTCTGTGATCAATTGATGGGGGGAGATAATGACACTCTTTGTATAAGTAGTTGCATTTATTTGAATAAATCCTGGTCTGTAGGCGCGAACTTGATAGTTGGCTTGATTTTCATCTAGGACCAAAGACATAGCATTTCCTCGAGATCAATTGACAGCGGCGTAAATGGTGATTATGTTACCAAAATTGAAAAGGTTTTGTCCCTGAAAGATTTCGTCAACGCTAAAAATGAAGAAATAGCAGTTTTTTGATCAGCATAGTAGAATTGTCAACCGCCCCTAAAACAAAATGAGATGAGTAATGGAACAATTTTCACGCATTAACCGTTTGCCACAGTATGTTTTTAGTCGCATGGATGAGCTGAAGCAGCAGCTGATCGCGCGCGGCGACGATATTTTTGAGTTAGGGATGGGAAATCCGGATCAGCCAACGCCCCCCCACATTGTTGCTGCGTTGAATCAAGCAATTCTGCAGCCACATGCGCATCGCTATGCGGCGTCAAACGGCATTAGTGGGTTGCGCAAATCTATTTGTGAATGGTATGGGCGGCGCTTTAATGTGGATTTGGATCCAGAGCGTGAAGCGATTGCAACGGTGGGTTCGAAAGAAGGTATTGCGCATTTAGCGCTAGCCATGACAGATGAAGATGATACCGTATTGGTGCCGAATCCTTGTTATCCCATACACCATTTTGGTTTTGTTATTGCAGGCGCGGATGTTTGTCATATTCCGTTAGTGGACGGTGTGGATTTTATTGAATCGTTACAAACAGCTATTCGTGAAGCGTGGCCAAAACCAAAAGTGTTAGTGATTAACTTCCCATCGAATCCGACATCGCAATGTGTGAATCTCGAGTTTTTTACCAAAATTATTGCGATTGCCAAAGAACATCAAATTTGGGTTGTGCATGATCTTGCTTATGCTGATCTGGTGTTTGATGGTTATCAAGCACCGTCCATTTTGCAAGTGCCCGGTGCGAAAGATATTGCTGTTGAATTTTTCACGTTATCAAAAAGCTATAACATGGCAGGTTGGCGAGTTGGTTTTATGTGTGGCAATGCGACCTTAGTCAAAGCATTAGCACGCATGAAGTCGTATATTGATTATGGATCTTTTATGCCGATTCAAGCAGCAGCAATGGCCGCATTGGATGGGCCACAAGATTGTGTGAAAGATATTTGTCAAATGTATCAGCGTCGCCGAGATATTCTATGTGAAGGTTTGAATGCAGCGGGTTGGCATGTGACGCCACCGAAGGCAACGATGTTTGTTTGGGCGCCTATCCCTGAAAAATTTCATCATTTAGGATCATTAGAGTTTTCGAAATTATTGTTAGATGAAGCGAAAGTTGTGGTGTCGCCGGGCGTTGGTTTTGGTGAATACGGCAACCAGTTTGTGCGTATTGGTTTAGTCGAAAATGAATTACGGTTGCAGCAAGCGATTCAACAGATTCAGTGTTTTATGCAAAACAAAACGGATGTCTTGCCAGAATCAATCAAGGAGCGTGCTCTATGAGTGAAATTCAACAACAAAATCAAGCAATCAAATTACCCTTAAAAAGTGTGGCGGGTGCATTATTATTTAGTGTGATTCTTGGCCCTGTTGGATTGTTGTATGCAAGTACTTTCGGTGGTGCTCTCTTGATGTTTTTAACGGTTAATCTCGTGACACACAAATTTTATAGTTCTGCTGTGCTCATGTGGTTAATTGCCTGTGTGTGGAGTGTGGCGGCAGTGAATCGCTATAATCGCAAAATAATCCGGGTCAGTATGAGATGATAGAATCGTAGGGTGGACACGCTGCGCTTTGTCCACCCTACGATTCCTAACTTAATGGCAGTCAGCCATGGTGTAGTATTATATAAATTAAGATAGGGAAATTTTTGTGTCAAAAAAAATAATAAGACGCACACAGCCATCCGAATTATTTGTCAGTCATGATTTACATCCACTATTGCAACGTATTTATTCTGTGCGTGGTATTACCTCATCCGCCGAACTTGAGCGTGGCTTAGAAAAGTTGTTGCCGTATCGTGATTTGATGGGTATTGATCAGGCAGTGACTTGCTTAGCGGCTGTCTTGCAAGCACAACAAAAAATTCTTATTGTTGGTGATTTTGATGCAGATGGCGCAACGAGCACAGCGGTTGCTATTCGAGCGTTACGCAGTTTTGGTGCGCTGCATGTTGATTTTCTTGTGCCGAATCGGTTTGCATTTGGTTATGGTTTGACGCCAGAGTTGGTAGAGGTAGCGCAGAGAGAATTTTCGCCAGCGGTGATCATCACCGTTGACAATGGTATCTCGAATCATGCGGGTGTTGCTCGCGCGAAAGCATTTGGCATGAAAGTGGTTGTCACCGATCACCATTTGCCAGGGCCAACGCTGCCTGAGGCGGATGTGATTGTGAATCCTAATCAACATCATGATATTTTCCCCAGTAAAAATCTCGCGGGTGTGGGGGTGGTTTTCTATGTGATGTTAGCGTTGCGACGTCACTTGCTAGAAAAAAATTGGTTTACTGAAAAAAATCTGCCTGAGCCCAATATGTCAAAATTATTGGATATTGTGGCATTGGGTACGGTCGCGGATGTGGTGCCGTTGGATCAGAATAATCGTATTTTAGTTTATCAAGGCTTGCGTCGGATTCGTGCAGGGCAGTGTGTGCCTGGTATTACAGCGTTACTTGAGATTGCTGGTCGTCATCAAACACGCCTTGTAGCAGCGGATTTGGGTTTTGCAGTCGGGCCACGTTTGAATGCGGCGGGTCGTTTAGATGATATGTCGTTGGGAATTAATTGTCTCTTGACGGATGATATAACGAAAGCCCGCAAGATAGCCGCGATGTTAAGTGATTTGAATGAAGAAAGACGTACGATTGAGCAAGAAATGCAGCAACAAGCCTTAGCCATTTTAACGAAATTCCAACCGGAAAAAAATGAGCGTATGCCCACGGGTATTAGCTTGTTTGACGATCAATGGCATCAAGGTGTGATTGGTATTTTAGCGTCACGTATCAAAGATCGTTTTCATCGTCCTGTCATTGCATTTGCACCAGCAAGCGATGATCAAATTAAAGGATCGGCGCGATCTATTCCTGGCTTGCATATACGTGATGCGCTTGCTGAAATTGCGACACGCTATCCGCAGTTGATTGATAAATTCGGTGGTCATGCGATGGCAGCCGGTTTGACGCTGTCGCGTTCCGCGTTTGATAATTTTGCGAAAGCATTTGATGAAGTGGTGTCACGTCATTTAACCGAAGAACAATTACATAATTGTGTGATCAGTGATGGCGAATTGTCTCACAGTGATTTGACGTTAGATGTGGCGGAAGTATTGCGTGAAGCGGGTCCTTGGGGCCAGGCTTTTCCTGAGCCGCTATTTGATGGCACGTTTGAGATTTTAGAACAGCGTTTAGTGGGTAATAAACACTTAAAGATGGTGCTAATGAAAGAAGGTCAGCCTATTGATGCGATCGCATTTAATATTGATATTAATGCATGGCCAAATCATCGTTGCGAGCGTGTTCATATTGCTTATCGCATGGATGTGAATGAATTCCGTGGGCGTCGTACGGTGCAGTTGATTGTGGAGCATTTAGCAGAAGGTTGAGTAAAATACTCCCTTTGGATTGGGAGTCATCTATTACTTTTATTTTTGAGTTATTATTTGATTATCGAAGAGTGTTTTTTATGGCTAATAGCGTGGCTTTTTATGAAAAGAAATTTACTGAAGCAAGGCAAGCAGGGCAAGATCGGTTGGATATAATACGTATCCGGAAGAGCATTCCTGCTTTTCATCATTTAGGAAATTTTATCGTTCAATCCCAGCATGTTTATAACACGGCTGATCTGACTGCGAGTGTCTACGCAGCTGGAAACATTCTTGCCATTTATAACGATAAATATTTTGCTCATCATAAAAAACAAGCGTTGCTAATGATTAGTTATATTGGCTTGTTGGCCATGATGTCTCCGCAGCAGCGGCAAGAAAGCTTTAATGAGCAGAAAATACTTAACAATATTTTTAAAAAAGCCATTTGCAAAAAGATGGGAATAGATGAAAAAGTAAAAATGACTGACGAGCAAATAAGTCAATTTCAAGCAGAATACCAAGTGCAATTACAATCACCATCAGAAGAAGTTCAAAAACACTTTTTAACGTTAGTTATTTCAATCATTATCTCAGAAAAAACGTTGGCTCCAGGTAAAAGTGATTTTGCTAGTTTGGCGTTTGTTATCGTGAAGCAGTTATCGTTAGATGTTGAAGCAGCCATTATGGAAAAAATTATCCGTGGCGCTAATTTTTCCGCAGGTTTTTTACATTGTGGTACGGGGAATGCGCGCAGAGCAGAAGAAATGGCTAGCATAGCTAGACCAGCACCAGCGCAACAAAATAATTCTGTAGAATGTAAAAATTAGATTATTTTTAAGTTCGTTTTCGCAGGGTGGGTTACTCACCCTGCGTTTTGGTTTTACTTTCTCAATAGAAATTTTCTATAACCCTTATAAAAACAATAAATTGTTATTCTGCATCGTAATTTATTACCCTGAGTTCTTTTAATCTTCAGGAGTAATAACATGCTGCAAATCGGCGATCAATTTCCCCGGCTTGATATGAAAGGTGTGGTGTCTGCAAATCTTGCCGAAGCGTTTGTGACAGTTAATCAAGACACGTATGTTGATAAGTGGAAAGTATTTTTCTTTTGGCCGAATGATTTTACGTTTGTTTGCCCGACAGAAATTGCAGCGTTTGGGCGTTTGCATAGTGAGTTTGTTGATCGTGATGCGGAAGTGTTGGGAGTGAGTACGGATTCTGAATATGTGCACTTAGCATGGAAACAACATCATGATGATTTGCGTGCATTGCCATTTCCTATGTTGGCGGATAGCAAGCGTGAATTAACAATGGCGTTAGGCATCTTAGATAAAAATGAGGGTGTGGCGCAACGCGCAACGTTTATTGTTGATCCGCAAAATACGATTCGATTTGTGATGGTAACGGATTTAAATGTTGGTCGTAATCCTAAAGAAGTGTTGCGTGTTTTGGATGCGTTGCAAACGGGTGCGTTATGTTCTTGCAATTGGCAGAAAGGTGAAAAAACCCTGGATATAGCTTAATAACTCATATACGCACAGTAAGAAGCCAATACTGATCGCGAACTGGCTCATCCCAAGCTTGGGATGAGCCAGTTTACCCATTTGGTAAGTGATAAAGCCTATGCTACTATGCCTGTTAAGTTGCGTATGGATGTGATGGGAGCAAATATTGTGTTTTTGAGAAAAATAATAGCGGTATTGGGGGTTGGTCTGTTGTTAGGATCGCCTGTTGTGCGGGCTGCATTACAGCCAATTTCGTATCATGATGTTGGTAGTGGTGTACCACTGGTTTTGATTCACGCGTTCCCTACGGATAAAAAATTATGGGAAGCGCAAGAAGCGGAATTGAAAAATCATTTTCGTGTGATTAGTTTGGATTTGTTAGGATTTGGTGAGGCCGAGAAGGTCAGTGGCCAAGCTATCACGATGCGTGATTATGCTGATGAAGTGAAAAAATTGCTTGATCAATTGCATATTCAGAACGCGATCATTGGCGGTGAATCAATGGGTGGTTATGTGACATTAGCGTTTCTCGCGCAATATCCGCACTATATTCAAGGTGTTATCTTGGCAGATACGCAAGCAATAGATGATAGTGCAGAAGCAAAGGCTAAACGTGAAGCCACGGCGCAAGATGTGTTATCGCATGGCCCGACTAATTTTATTCAAGGCTTTATGTCAAAAGCGTTATCACCGCATGCCACACCAGAAACAAAACAATTTTTACAAACAATAGCGGAGGCGCAATCTGCCAATGCGATTGCATCAGCCTTGCGCGGTATGGCGTTACGTCAAGACTTGTCGCATGTACTGGCTGATTCGTCATTGCCAGTATTAATTATCACAGGTGAGCAAGATACATTGATTTCACCACAACAAAGTCAGGCTATGCATGCTTTAGCAAAAAACAGCAAATTAGTTATAATAGAAAACGCAGACCATCTTGCTAATTTGGAACAACCAGTCGCATGGAATAAAGCAGTGATTGGGATGTTTTCTCGATAATAGAGGTGATACATGGAAAATTGTAAAAAACGATTTCGTGGTTTTGCTATAACAGAATTATTGATTACGTTGAGTGTGGTTTGTGTGCTGGGTGCGTTTGCTTGGCCGGCGTATAAAAATTTTCAACGCCGTACTTATTATAGTGACGTGTTGAGTGCGCTTGAACCTTTTAAGACGGGTGTGACAGCCTGTTTTCAAGATACACATAATTTAACAAAATGTAACGGTGGTCATAGACACATTCCAGCAAATATTGTAGTTAAGAAAGGTGTGATTGCGAGTTTGACAGTCTCTAATGGTGTTATCACTGCAACACCCGTGTCTTCAAAAGGTGTATTATCAACTGATATTTATATTTTAACGCCGTCTGTTAATAAAAATAATTTAACATGGGCTGCTTCGGGGGCTGCGGTTGAGCATCGATATGCGGAATAATCCTATAAAGAGATATTTTTTACATGCAAGATAGACAAGCTTCTCCCGCTATTGTTGATGATAGCCCAACAACAAAAGTCATGTCTTTTTTTAAGAATATATTGGTATCGTATTTTAATGATGACGGCATAAAATTTGCGGCTAGCACTGTTGTGGGTGTGACGCTGGCTGTTGCATTTAACCCCGTTGATAGAGCTTTATATTTAGCACAGACCACTGGGAGAAGATTCCTCTCAACAGCAAATTTCTCACACCCTTTTGAAGGGTTTCGTGCGGCGATGTTTCAACGCATAATTTCTGGTGGTTCTTATTTTTTTTTACAAGGATTGGCTGAGGCGTATATCGTACCATTGTTACGTTCCGAGGGCGGAGCTAACCATTATCGAGAGAGAATAGGCGTTGGATTTTGTGCGGGAGCTTTAAATGGGTTGTTACTGAATCCATTGTCGGCCATTAAAAGCAATATGTGGTCTGAGTCCGAGCGCATTCGTGCTATCAAAACAAAGCTTGCTCCAACGGAAGATAAACGACATAAAAATAATTTAATTAAACAGCAGATAAGCTTTTTTAAAAGTAGCAGAGCAATGTGCTTAGCGGGTGGTGTGGCGGCTTTTTATCGTGGTTTGCCAGCGATGGTATGGCGAGAGCTACAGTATTCCGTTCCTTATGAGGTGACTCGTTATATGCTGCGAATCTATTTACACGATGACAAAAATAAAATGCGAGACTTTGGTTGTAGGGTAATCTCAGACTCTATTGGCGGTGGTGTCGGTGCTGTTGCAGCAAGTGTTCCTAATTTTGTGCGTAGTTTGCAATACCATGCGCCTTTACATGAGAAAGAACCAACCGTGATAGAGTGTTTGATTACGCTCAACAATAAAGTCATGCAAGCGGAATACAAATTTTTAACGTTGCGTCAAACACTGTGTTTAGGTCCTGGTACGGGACGTGTTGCCATTTCTTCTGCGTTGGGACAAGGGTTATTTAAATTTGTTGTTGATAAGTTGACAGATGCTCAGAAGCAGGCGCAAGTAGAGCCATCGGTTAAGCCTACTTGGTGAAATAGAATGTATGACTGATACTGCCGAGATTGAGTTAGCTATTTTTGTGAAGACAAATGCGAAACGTTCAGCATTAGTTGCTGTAAAGGATCGCGTGTTGCATATCGCTTTACATGCGAAGCCGCATGATGGCGAGGCGAATGCGGAGTTAATCCGTTTTTTAGCGGAATTATTGCAAATTCCGAAAAGTCGCATTCAATTATGTCGTGGTCATAAAAGCAGAAATAAAGTGGTGTCTTTGCCGTTGAATGATGTTGTCCGAAAATTAATATTCAGCTAAAATTTTGGTGGACACGTCGCTACGCTCCTTTGTCCACCAGCCCCTAGTATTGCCGCAAAAATTTTTCGATGGGAGCTGAATCTAATTCCTGTGAACAATATCCAATATAATTATCTGGTCGCATAATATAAATCGTGGGTTTGCTAATATGATAAGCTTGATGAATTGCTGAGTGTTCATCAAAAATATCATCTTTATTATTTACTTTATTTTTTGCAATAAGATGAGTTTTAACTAAATCAGCAAAATGTTCATTTAACCAGGTTTGTAGAGTAAGCAGTTTTTGGTTATTACCGTCTGTCGTGCCAGTGAATAATAAGACATTGTGTAATGTATTATGTAGATAATCAAACAAGCGGCTCGATGCATTGATAGTGACATCGGGGACTCGTTCACCTTGTTGCGGTGATTGTGTATTGATGCTTGTTGTATAGTTAATAATAGGGCTATTTTGATATTGAATACTCAGTTGTGTCAGCTGCATGCCAATATTTTTAGCTAATGGCTTTTGTCGAGCGATATGTGTTCCAAAATTCGTAAGCTTGCCAATAAATGCGGGATCAAACAGAGCCATTTTTGTTAACGTTTCAGTTTGGCTCACAATGTCACTCACAATGGGGTGACGTTCTAAGTGATAGCTGTCGAGTAATGTCGATTTCGCTTTATTTTTTATGACTAAAGCGATTTTCCAGGCAAGATTGTAAGCGTCTTGTAAGCCTGCATTCATGCCTTGACCACCAAGTGGGGAGTGAATATGGGCGGCATCGCCCGCTAAGAAAATGGCACCATGGCGCATGTTCTCAACGACTTTGCTGTGTATCCAAAAAGGCGAAATCCAAGCCACCGATTCAGCCGTATAATTACCATAGGTACGTTCATGCACCGCATCTTTTACTTCATGCGTTGTAAATGTTTGCCGTGAGTGTTCCTGATAGAGATTTGCGGTGATGCGATATTGTTTTGATCCCCAAGGAAAGGCGGCAAGAATAGTCCCTTTTTCAGGGAAAATAGTGCCTGCATCAAAGAATAGATGAATTTCATTGCTAGGTAAGCAAGAACCCATCTCGGCGTCGGCAACCATAAATTGTTCTGGTAAATCTTGTCCTGGAAAAACAATCTGACAAAGTTCGCGAACTTTGCTGTTCGCACCGTCGCAGGCAATTAACCAATCACTTGCTATTTCTTCAGTGCTGCCATCAGTGTGTTGAATGGTGGAGATGACTAAGTTTTCTTGTTGAGTCACTTTTACTAATTCTGCTGATCGTTCGACGTGATAGTGCAATTCTTCTAGATGTTGATTTAATAATTTTTCTGTTTCATGTTGTGGCAGCATCAAAATGAACGGATACGTAGAATCAATTTGATTTAATGGAATTTGCAGTGCAATTTCACCATTGGCATACAAGTTGATGGCATGACACGAATGGCTATTTCTTAAGAAGCGATCAATTAGGCCAATATGATCTAATAGTTCAATGGTGCGTGTTTGTATCCATGTCGCATTTGAGTAGGCGGTGGGTTCGGGTTTTTTATCAATAATTCGGAATGAGATACCATGACGTGCTAACTCACAAGCCATCATTAATCCTGTGGGACCTGCGCCGATGATTAGTACGGGTGTCTTGCTTGTCATGACTACAATTCCATTAGTGAATTCCTATAGATATGCTAACAAAAAAATCTCTGTGTCTACAGTTAACTTCTATGGCATTAAGACAGTGAAAAATTATTTTTGTGCAATTGAATATATTTGGTGCCAATTACAGGCAATAACCGTAGGGTGGACACGCTTGCGGAGTTTACCCTGCGGTTCTTCAAAATGATGTGATTAATGCACTAAAGCATATCCATCCTCTAATTCTTCTATGTGTCCTTCTTCTACAACAGGCTGTTTGAACAAAACACACCAACTATTTAAAAAGGTCGGGCTTTTTTGTGCTTTTTCTAACTCTGCTATTAGCACTGCTTCTTCACGCGTAAATTGTTGATCAGTGAGATTAATTAATTTTTCTAACGTATCAATCAAGGGTGGATTAATATAGGCGGGAAGTAAAGGTTGGATAGTAGCAGAAGCAGAGCTGACCACGCTATCCGCTGCTGCCTCTATTGTAGACATGGTTTCTTGATTTCGTTTTATTTCGTCTTTTTGTTTTTCTAACATCTTTTTTAAGAAGTCGATCACAGCCACAACCAGCGCTGCCTCTCTCGATAACTCGTTTGAGTGACTTATTTGCAATGACATTTTTTCATTTTTATATTTTACTATTTCTTCATTAATAAGTTTATAAACAGATTCTGAAAAAGTTCGTGACAATTGTTTTGCTAAGAAAGGCTCGTTGCTCCATCTGCCAATAGCAAAAATTTCCAGTAATTTACGTCGAAAAGGAATTTTATTGGTAAACCCATTGGTTAATAATGTGCTAAATGAATTTCGCAAATAATCATCATAATTATTACCTGTCAATTCATTATCAAAAATTTGTGCGATGCACTCTTGTGCGACTCTGGTTCTTTTATTAGAAAGTGTGGCCTTAATTGACTCCAATTCACTCGGTGGCATGGTTACCCATAATGGTGAATTCTCAATAGAATAGCGCGCAGCAGAAACATCATGCATAGCAAGCACGGCGTGCAATCCATCTAACCGAGTTGCTTGGTGTTTTGCTATTGGTTTTACTTGTTTTTGTGTCACTAGTTTCTCGACTGTGCCTGGTTGGAACATAAATTTTTGATGTATGTCCTCATCAGCGGGAAGTAATTCATTCCATTTGGCTGTAGCGCTTTGTATCACATAACGGGTCGCTTTTTCTAGTATCTGATCCTCTGATAAATGCTTTTCCTTCACTAATACCATACGAAATTTGGCAACTTGGCGATTCCATTCCACATCCATATTATTTAAGCATGCAGCCCACTTACCTGCTAAATCGGATGCTTTATATTTTTCATTTTGAATCAGCTCAATGTATTGAATGAAAAAATAATTTTTAATGTTACTCAGGCGTTCCGCAAAGCAACGCTTATTTTTATCTTTTTCCGCGCGTTTTTTTTGTAGTATCGGTACTGCATGGATCCCTTGATTAATTTCACTGGCTGTCAATACGGTATTGAATTCCTCTTGATCCACAATCAATTGATATTCACCCACATGGCCTAAGCGTGCAGGACGGCCGGCAATTTGACGCGATTCGCGCTCCGATGTCATGAATGTTTGAATAGCGCATAATCCGTTGGGATGATTTTGTTGTGTATCCGTTTCATGCAGGCGCGGCTTAAAGTCTGTGCCGCGTCCCAATACAGTTGCTACGGTGATCCAGCCTGCCACACCGGCTTTTGAGACGATTTCTTCTTCTGAACAAGTTGAATCTTTCTCATCAGCTTTGGTTTGGCTGCCATTTAGCAATTGTGTATGTAAAAGATCGCGGTAACGCGCAAAACGGGGTTTGCTTAATGCTTTATGCAAGTATTGGTAAAAACGATCTGATTTAGCAATATCATTAAAAGCGACTAAAATAGGCTGTGGCTGGTCATCGCGATATAAACTGAGATTATCTTCTTTTTGCCGCAAATGCCGCAAAATGGAATCCACAATTTTAGCAAAATGATCGTCTTCACCCTTAGCTAATACAGGCTCATTGATGATGCGTCGATTGGGTCTATGTGGCGGAATGCGAGTTGCGGCAATACCCAATTCAGCTAATTCAGCTATTTCATCCGGGGTACCTGCTGTACCTGTTACTGCAACTACACGACATCTCTCATCTCTAAGGTGATGCTCCATCACATTTTTACTGCTCATCGATGCGATTGGCGCAGTTTCTGGATCCAGCGGATAATCCGGTATTTTACGTTGCTCTTGTTTTTTTTGTTCATTTAGTAAGTAATGTAAAAACTGATGAACACCATTACTCCATTCGGCACCTTCGCTTACGCGTGAATTAGCAAGAATACGGGCGAAAGACACATAGAAAGAACTTTCACCCTCTCCGCGCATTTCTTTACGCACAACGAAATCCTTGCCTTCTTTTAAACGACTTGCAGCAATACCTGATTCTAACCACGTATCAATGGTTTTATCTGTAATACGTTCAACGTAATTGGTATCTTTACCTTTTTCTCTGGCTGCTTTCAGCAGCAACTCTCTTGCTTTATTGATGTCAAGTTCAATGGTGACATCTTTACGTTTGAATTCAGCTGACTGAATATATTGATATAAAACCTCAAACACCCATGATAAATCAGTTTTGTGAAGGACTGTTGCGTAACGATAGTGCGTACTGTCATCAAAAAAGAAATAATCTCCTTCATCAATCGCCAAGGATAACGGATCATGTTGATGATGTTTGATATAATAAGGATCCAGTTTTTGCTTAGCGATAAACAGGGATAATTGCGCTGTATCCGAGTAGTTAATTCCATCATAACAGTAATCCGTGACAGCGGTTTGCGCTGTAATAATGCTACCCGCACGTGGAATTCCTAATAAATCAAATACCGGTGCAAACTCTTCAAAGGCAACACGAGCCAATTCTAAATTCGATGTGCAGACATTCACGGCTTGGCCTTCAAACCATAAATTCGCTGCCATCATGGCCATGATCATGCTTTTACCTTCGCCGGTGTCAATCTCAGACAACAAGCTACCGTTATGCATGGCGGCATTAATGACAGACAGCATTTGCGTGGTATAAGGGAATTTACGTGTAATTTTCCACATGGCTTCACGCATTAATGCAATGAAGACTAAGCGGGCGTTGTCTTTATCTATCTGCGAAGAAGAAGGATCTTTGAAAACAGCTCGACACTTAACAACCAACTCACGTAATTCAGTATCAGTTAACTCTTTTGCTGTAACACTCATACCCTTGCGTAGATAAATTGGACTATTTTCGTGATAACCAAAACGATTGACTAATAAAACTTGCTCTAACAGTTTTTGCTGTTTGGAATAAGGTAATTCTTGTCCGGTCGCTAAATCTCTCATTTCTTGAATCGCGCTGACCGCGCGCGATGTTTCAAATTGCTCTGCTAAGAAACGATAACGGTATCTAGGTTTATTTGGCTGGTTAATAAAATTCGTGCATGACCCTTCACTTAAGACGATTTTTAGTGTTTTAAACGTGGGAGATGGTCGCATTTCAATTAATGTTTGCAAAGTAATGGCTGATTCTTTCGCCAAAGAACGAATAGCATCGACAATATCTTTTTCGACAAATTCACTGGAATCACAACATTGAAAAATTAGTCGGGTGATAATTTGTCTTTCATTAATAATAGTTGTTTGCGGTATTGAAATTTCTTTCGGTTTTTCGTGTTGTCTAGCTTCAGCGGCTTCTTTACTCTCCTCTGGAGATGAGGCAGACGCGTTCGCTACGCTGGGATCCTGCGGCACAGGAATAGTTAAAATTTGTCGCGTTACGGCTATGTAAGATTCCGGATACTTCGATAACAAACTAAAAAATATTTCTGCAAACTTGGTATTTTTAATTTCTGCTAATAATTTTAATATTTCGACACTATGAGAAAAAACGGCTTGTATTGTTTTATTTTTTAATTCTTTATCGTGTTCTTCCGCAGCCACTTCGAGAATTTCAATGCCGTCATCGGATAATGCTAATACATCATTTTTTTTCGTATAGGTTCCTAGGATGCCTAGCAATAAACCAAAATTAGCAGAAAACTGCGGATAAAATGCTAATAATTTATCGATGTGATCAGTCACATTAATTTTATCTGCTGCCGCATCTAAATTCAATTTTAATAATTGCATTTTATGCGCTAAGGAAACATTTTTGGCAGCGAAGATTTTATCAATTGCTAATAAAGAGGAATCAACACCATAGGTACTTTCATAACTTAATAACAGTTCAACTATATCGATCGGTAACGGCAATTTACTCGAAAAATTCTCGGTAATTTGTGTTAAAAAATCATTAAGAAATTTAATGGAACGGGCGGATCTTGCATCACCTTTGCCTCGGCAGACCTTTTTTAATAAATCAGCAAAATCATCGGGCCATTTTTTTTGGATGTGATCTAGCGCTTGGACAAACGACTCCACTTGATTGCTATATTCTTGCATTGGCGCAATAGAGGCACGAATATCAGCAAATGGTCCAGGAGGATAAATATCATGAATAATTGCCTGTAAAGTGACATCCAGACCTTTTGGTAAGTGAATTTTCCCTTCATGTTCTTTCAGTTTCTCGGTTTGCAGTAATTTAATATGATCTGACGTTATCTTTTGCCACGGGGTGAAGCCATCTTCTTCTGGCATATTCTTGCCAACATCAGCATCCATTTTTAACGCCATAATGCTCAATGGATCTTTCGTGTCATTGAAATTATCTGTTTCTGCTTTTGTAAAAGTTCCCCAGTGTTTGGCTGCTCTTAAATAGGAAAGTAAGACGGTTTTCGCACCCAATGGCGGCAACATCGCCGCCTGACATTCAGCCGGATCATAAATGCAATTCTGGGGCAGATTGACACGAATATGTTGCTTAGCTGAATGACCGGATATCTTGCCCATTTTCTGTATTGCTGCGATCATGTCCTGCATAGTGGGTCTATATCCATCGGCTTTTTCTAGCGTCATGATAGATAAGATATCAACTAGCTCATTGTAAGCATGCTTGCCATTTTTGTTTTCAAATCCTTTTAGCTGTGCAAGCAATACTTTTATATCATCCATTTTAAAATTTTTATTGCTAATAATTGAAAAAATACGCGGCAGTTTTTTCTTGAGCTGTGCATCGTCTTTTTCTTCATTGATGAGATAGAGAGAAGATACATACAACTTTGGATCCAAAGCTTCTGGATTTGCAGTGTAAATCGCTAAATGCTTCGTCACTTCTTCTTTGTTATCAACAATAAATTGATGTAAAAAGTTTTTTTGCGCTTCTTCTGCTTTTTTATCTTTATCTGTTACACCAAATAATAGCTTGGCGACAACAACAATTTCATCGAATGTAATCCAACGCGCTTCTTTCATTAGCTTGATAAGGCGATTCAAGACTTCTAATTTTTGCGATTTATTCTTATATAGCAAGTCTTGCATAACTTCAATTTGTGAAGGGATATCACATTGACAACCACGCTGATTGGTTGTGGTCACTAGAAATAAAAATGCCAGCCTATTCGAGAAAGATTGGCTTTGCCACCACTCGTATTTACGTGGCATATCTACCGCACGTAGTGCGTCAACATAAGTTGAATAAGGTGCTGAGTATGATGCGATACCTAAATATTTATGAATCTGATGATTAATCCCATAGCCGCTATCAAGCGATTGTTCAATTTCATCAAAGGTAACGCGCAAATCAGCATCAGCATCTTTATTTTCGAGCGATCTTACTTGGGCAGCATCTGATTTATAATGACTAACATGCATCATTGGTGTAATCAGGCTATATTGTTGATGCGCGGATGCATAAAATATATCATTACAATCAAAGTCCAAATCTACTAAATATTTTACTTGTTCTTGGAAATTTCTCGCACGCTGCATCACAGTCAAAATACGCGGCAACTGAACGAACATATTGTGCGTATGATCCCGTGCTTTCTCAGGAAGCTCAATCTTGACCTGGCCATTTGTTTTTTCAATGCCAATTGTTCTATATTGCTCACGAAAAGCTTCAAATGCGGCGAATAATTCGCTTAATTTTGCCCAGCCACAATAGTTTATGTGATAAAAACTCAGATAACTCCACCAAGTAATTTCGCGCGGGCTCAAGTTTTTTATTTTATTTAAGATATCTTGCGCTTCATCATCTATAAATTCATTCCAATTAGGCGATGTATTTAGAAAGCTTCTAGAAAAAATATCAAACGTGTGACCATTGTTAATGGCATGCATGTCATGAAATTGTTGCAATAATATTTTTAAGCCAGCGCAACCTGATGTATAAAAAACATCCCATACTCCGGGTAAAGAATTCGCTTTTAATTTTTCAAATTGTTGATTATATCGACCAATCAAATCATTCGCGTCATCTTTGTTTTCACCACGCATACATGCAAATAATGTTTGCAATGCTGTCTCGGTTTCTGCGGGTGTTTTTATCTTACCACGAAGAAATTGGTTAAATATTTCTTTACCGCCAGGCAAACCAAATTGTGCCGGTGATCCGATAACTTCGATAGGAGCGGGCGGCGCTGTTAAACTAAATTTAAAGGGGTGCTTGGGATGTTTTAAATCGGGTTTATAATCTATAACTAATCGTGGAAATTCTCGTTTATCATAGCTTTTGGTCTGAACAACATTACCTAAGTTATCAAAGTGTACGGCAGGTTCGTCCCGCCGAGGTTGTTTACGCTCACCCTGTGTTATGGATAAGCAGAAACCATCCGGCAAATATTCGGTATAAACACCACTACTGAATTTTTGAATATGTTGGCAAATAATTTCAGCCGCTTTGACGGTGATATAGCCGATGCCACCTGTCTGAGAATCATGGGTACCGCCCAGTTTTTTTAATTTATCAAAAATATCATTACCGTATTTTTTTTTCAGTTTCTCTAAAGCAGCAAGATCTGTTTTGTGTCCGTGGTCGTGCGTTTGGATGCTAATTAAACCTTTATATCCCTTATACCATTCATACATTTTAAGTGCGGGATCGTGCGATTCTTGGCTTTGTGCAACTTGTACTTGCTGCTGCTGCTGCTGTTGTTGCTGTTGTTGCTGTTGTTGTTGCTGCTGCTGTTGTTGAGAAACTGAAACTTCTAATTTAATTTCGGCATTCGCATATTTTGACCCACGATAACTGCTGTAATACTCTGGATCAAGATCGTGAATCGCATTCGGGTCAGCAACAGCCAGCTGTGATTCTAGTGAGACATGGGCAGGTTCGGCTTGAATACGATGAGCGCCAGAAAGTTCTCCTTTTCTCTTTGCGCGACGCTCGTTTGCGTATTGATTGTCTTCTTCTGGCGTACGCGACTGCATGGTGGGGGGGCTTTCCTGCTTGCTTTTAAAGTGGACAAATTGTAAGCGATAGTAGCAAAAAAAGCAATCAAATGAGTATGGGAATTTTAACGTGCTAGCTTGTAGGATAGGTTAAAAATTAATCATATTGGGGCGGAATTGCGTAGGGTGGACACGCTACGCTTTGTCCACCCTACATTCTTACTTAAGCTGCCGCATGCTTATATCATAAAAGTTAACCAATACGTTATGCCGCCACTAGCTACTATGCCAAGCAGAAAGAGTGATGTTTTCAAAGCAAATTGATTGGGAGTTAGACTCCATAATAAGAAATACTTTGATACAAATGCCGACTTTTTTTCGGATGTGTGCGGTAGAGCGAAAATAGCCAAGCAAGATAATACTGAAGATAAAAGCGCTGATTGCGGTGGTTAAAATGGGTTGATTCAGTATTGCAATAAGTGTACCAAGCAATGCAAACAGTATAAAAGATCGGATCCCAATGGGCTGTAAGCCTTCGGTGTGACTGTGTTCACGTTCCAGTCCAATTAGCGAGCCAATTAAAAAAGAAATGGTAAAAGACAGTAAAATATCTAACATAGTGTTATCTCTTCCACGATAAGATCAGTAATATCTATTTTGTTGGAAGGATGCAAAATGGTGTTACATGAAACGATTTGTTTTGCGCCCGCATGATATATATTTTTTTGTACTGTTCCATCCTGATCTGCATACGAAGCAATCAGAATGAATATAAACGATAAATTCTTGCGGAGTATCAATTCCTAATCGAACTAATCGTCGTTTATTCATTCTGTGTTTGTCATTTTAACGTCTAAATCCAAAATAACAAAGCAGAATACCCAAAGCAAAATCTATGCACGCTGCTACATAAGCAGCAGTGGTATTTTGTAAGAATGCTTGCGTGGCTGAATCAATAAATTGTGGATACACGAGAATGCTGGCGCCTTTCAATAACGCAATCCAGGCGAAAAGCGTAATCAGAACTCGCCAATTCCATTGCCAAATATTATGGCTGACAACCATTAATAGTCCTAAGATTAAGGTAAAAAAAGCGGTTACAAGCATTAAGGGTTTATCATTTACCAAATTAGTTACGTTTATTATAAATTGCTGCATATTTACAAACATTGCTGTGGTAACAATGACGAGATAGAGTCCCAGTACTTTGCTTAAAAATTTAGAAATATCCATATTGAAGAGCTCCTTATTCAGTTTTCGTTATTTCAAATATGCTCTGCTATCATAGCGTTTTTTTAAACAGATTCACACACTGATAAATGCATCCCTGTGCTCGATCGGCGTTGTTGCGTAAATCAAGGGGAGGTAGAATGAATATTTCAAGACGGATAATTCTAGGAGGCGATCAAATTTTTTGTCATGTGTTACTATTTCGAGAAAACGTGAGCAGATTTTTATTCTCAAAACATGATAAGATTTGATCGAATCCTGGGAATATAATTTTATGCATAATAAGCCACTAAAAAATTATCGCACAATTTCGATAGGTGTTTCTTGTCTTATCGTGATCATCAGTCTTGTGTTATATTTTTTTCTGATATGGCCAAAACAGAAATATTATTATGCTCATCATATCAATATCAAAGGTATTTATTTACTTCATCCTTTGGCAATCCAGGAGTTTGAGTTGCTTGATACTCAAAATAAACGATTCACAAAAAAAAATTTGCAAGGCCATTGGTCAATGTTATTTTTTGGGTTTACGCATTGCGGCCTGGTTTGTCCTACCACGCTAAATACACTCAATAAAATGTATGTCATATTAAAAAGACAATTGCCAGAAAACAAATTACCCCATGTGGTATTTATCACCGTTGATCCAGAGCGCGATACGATGGCAGCATTAAAGAATTATGTTACTGCTTTTAATACCCATTTCCTCGGTGCAAAAACAACAGCTGATGATACTGCTACGATTGAAAATCAATTTCATATCGCCTCTACAAAAACACGCGTGCATAGTCAGAATGGAAATGATTATACTATTGCGCATAGTGCTGAAATCCTCCTCGTCAATCCAGATGCTAAAATCCAAGCTTATTTTTCTTATCCACAACAACCAGAACAAATGGTAGCGGATTACTATGCAATACTAGGATCTGTTTACCATTAATAATATAAATATTAATCAAATAGTTACGTTTAACTTGATTAATTTTAGAGCAATTAGAGTAATTTGTATTATAATAAATTATTACGTGAAAGTTTTGCACGCATTTGCAATCTAAATATTAGGAGAGTTGCGATGAGTGATAGAACTAATTTTAGAATTATTGTCATTGATGACAACCCATCGATTCATCACGATTTTGTTACAATTTTAAAAACAGAATCATTTCATCCGATTGACACCATGAGTGCTGAGTTATTTGGCCATGACGTCAATACATCTCAGCTTCCCCAATTTGAAATTGATGTTGCATCACAAGGGCAAGAAGGTGTCCAACGAATTCAAGAAGCTTTGCAACAAGGTAATCCGTATGCATTGGCTTTTGTAGACATACGCATGCCACCCGGTTGGGATGGAATAGAAACAATACAACATATTTGGGCGTTAGATAAAGATATTCAAGTTGTTATTTGTACGGCGTATTCAGACTACTCTTGGGAAGAAACTATTGCGCACTTAGGAACAACGGATAATTTATTAATTTTAAAAAAGCCATTTGATAATGTATCTGTCAGACAATTAGCAAGTGCTCTCACCACAAAATGGCAATTAGCGAATAAAACTCGTCACTACACCACCATGCTAAAGCAACAAGTTGCCTCCAGAACGATGTCATTGCAAAACTCTCTCTCGTTAATTAAATCGACATTCGAATCATCTAGTGATGGCATTATTTTGTTGAATAATGATGAGGAAATTATTGATTACAACAATAAACTGGTTGATATGTTGCAGGTGCCTAATTTTATTTTGGAATCTAAGAATGGGGGGAGTTTTTTAACGTATCTTTGCCAACAATTAAAAAATCCCGATGAATTTAGCGCAAAAATGCAAGAACTGAAACAGCAGTCTGATGAAATTAGTATTGATGTCATTAAATTCAAAAATGGTCGAATCTTTGAGTGTTATTCGCAACCACACAGGTTGAATGATGAGATAATAGGGCGAATAATCGATTTTCGTGATATTACTAAGCGCGCCATGCTAGAGCAAAAGTTACAATATCAAGCTACACATGATTCATTAACGGGATTGGCTAATCGCGTCATGTTACATGATTGTTTGAAATCAGCAATTAACAATGCTCAAGTTAATGGCACCCAATTTGCTGTTCTTTTTATTGATTTTGATCGTTTCAAATTAATTAATGATAGTTTAAGTCATTCGATTGGTGATGAATTATTAAAAGTCGCATCCAAGCGCTTACAAGCCGCTATTGGTTCTGCTGATACACTTTCGAGATTAGGTGGTGACGAGTTTGTTATTATTTTAACAAACACAGAAAATATAGAAGGTAAAGTGAGTAAGTTAATTACTCTTTTTCAAGAACCATTCGATTTTTTTAATGGCAGACAAGTCACACTGACAGCAAGCATCGGTGTTAGTTTTTATCCGAAAGATGGTGATACGATAGATGTGTTACTGCGCAATGCAGATGCGGCTATGTATAAGGCAAAATCTCAAAAAGGTAATAAATATAATTTTTATACGGCTCAGATGAATATGGAAAGTCTTGCTATATTAGATCAGGAAATGGAATTAAGAAATGCGATTCAAAAAGGCGAATTTTTTCTATGTTATCAGCCGCAAGTGGATATGACGAGTGAAAAAATAATTGCGGTAGAGGCATTGATTCGTTGGAAACACCCAAAGAAAGGTATTTTACCCCCGCTTGATTTTATACCCTTAGCAGAAGAAACAGGGTTAATTGTGCCAATTGGTGAGTGGGCCATGCAGGCTGCTTGTATGCAGAACAAAGCTTGGCAAGATCAGGGATTTCCTCCAATTCGAGTGGCTGTTAATGTGACAGCACAACAATTTAAACAATATAATTTAGTCGAAAATATCAGAAATATTTTGCAAGTCACTGGTCTCAATCCAAAGTATCTCGAATTGGAGCTTACCGAAAATGTCATTTTAAGTAACCCAGAAATTATTAGGGTCGTCACTGAATTAAAAAAATTAGGTGTCATCATTGCAATCGATGATTTTGGGACGGGTTACTCAAGCTTAAGTTATTTGCATAAAATACCTTTAGACAGGTTAAAAATAGATAGTTCATTCATTCAGCATATCCAGTCTAAGACGGATGATGAAGTTATTATTCGTGCTGTTATAGCCATGGCAAAAAGTTTAAATCTCGAAGTACTTGCCGAGGGAGTTGAGACACCCGATCAGGTTAATTTTTTGAAAAAAAATCAGTGTAGTGAAGTGCAAGGCTATTATTTTAGTAAGCCATTGAACACCGTTGAGTTTGAGGAATGTCTGAAGGATCCGGCGCAAATAAAAAAAATCATACATGCTAATGTTGATAGCAAGTAAAAGGAGAAGCAATGTTTTCTGAATTCTTTCAATTGCTACCTATACCAAAAGATTATCTGCAGGGTTCCTATGATCTTCATCTGGTTATTTTGTCTTATATGGTAGCATTATGTGCTTCTTATATCGCATTGGATTTAACGGGTCGATTGAGAGATATTAGCAATACACCTTCGAGCAATTTGCTATGGCTGTTAGGTGGTTCAGTTGCGATGGGTAGCGGCATTTGGGCTATGCATTTTATTGGGATGCTTTCATTTACGATTCCTGGCATATCGTTGCGATACGATTTATTTTGGACTGGATTATCACTGGTTGTTGCTATTGTGGCTTCTTGTTTTGCGCTTTACTTATTGCAATCAACGATTATTCGTATTGAGCACTATATTGCGGGTGGTATTATATTGGGATTGGCCATTGCTTCCATGCATTATACAGGTATGGAGGCTATGCTAATTTCTTTAAATTTTCGCTATTTGCCGAGTTTATTTTTTCTTTCCATTTTGATTGCTATTGTTGCATCTGAAGCAGCTCTTTGGCTTGCCTTGAAAAGCAATCAAGTTGTTTTGCGATTACGTAATCGCATTAAGTTTATAAGCGCTGCTATTATGGGCGTCGCTATTTGTGGCATGCATTATACGGGTATGGCAGCATCTATATTTACATCGCTCTGTGTGCCGTCTGCGATTACCTCTTCAATAGACAAAGCACTTGATCCAACGTATTTATCCATCGGCGTTGCTAGTGTGACATTTGCTATTTTGGGCATTGCATTTTTAGCTTCATCCTATAAAGAAGCGCTCAATCATCAACAGCTTGAGAAAGCGCGGCAATTAGGTATGGCTGAGATTTCAGCGAGTGTTTTACATAATGTGGGTAATGTATTAAATAGTGTGAATGTATCAGCGAATTCGGTTGCAGAAAAAGTATCTTTTTCAAAGCTGGATGGACTAGAAAAATTATCAGCGCTTTTTAACGAAAATAAACCAAATCTTGCTGAATTTATACAAAGTGCACGCGGTGCGAAGGCCTTGGATTTTCTGAATATGCTTGCCCAGTATTGGCGCGAAGAACAATCACTGGTAGCGAAAGAAATGGTTAGGTTAGACAAAAACCTGGCGTTAATTAGGGAGATTATTTCAACTCAGCAAGAATTAAGTAAAATAGCTAGTTTTGAGCAAATCATTTCAATCAATGAGTTGTTAGATGAGGCATTATTAATTACAGGCATTTCTCTAAAGCGTGAAATTAAGCTTGAAAAGCATTACGGTAAAATTAGTCCCCTGCAGATTGATAAAATAAAATTATTGCAGGTGTTAGTTAATTTACTGCAAAATGCAAGAGATGCGGTATTGGTCTCATCTAAGCAAGACAAAATGATTGTTATTACATCTGCAACAGTCAATGCCTATAAAGTGAGAATTGAAATTTCAGATAATGGTATCGGTATTTTACCTAAAGATTTAACCAAAATTTTTAGTTATGGATTCACAACTAAAAAATTGGGCCATGGGTTTGGATTGCATACGAGTGCTCTGGCTATTAATGCGCTGGGTGGTGAAATACACGTAGAGAGTGCCGGGGTGGAGAAGGGGGCAACTTTTATTCTGGACATTCCTTTTCATCATATAAAATCAAAATAGCTAAATCGAAACTAAAACCCATATGCTTTTGGTATAATTGCATTGCTGCTACCTTATTTATCGTTATATGATAGGCCATCTTGTCAACAGCCCCTGAGGATAAATACAGGTTAAATAATCATGTCGGAAAGCTTAATTTCGATTCTGCCCACTTATGTCAGCCCTAGCACACTTGCCTTTAGTGACAAACTTCCCTGTCATACAAAAAAAATTGAACACAAGCCAATAAAAGATATTTTAGAAAGATTGGATAGACAAGTATGGGTAGAGGGTTTATACGCGAGAGCAACAGATTTACCTCAGATAAAACGTTATAAAAATGCTGTGGGTAGTTATAAAAATGATTTTGATGAACAACAGTTTTTACAATGGGTAAAAAATATCGAAGATAATATCGTCATCTGCGCAATGGAAAATAAAAAAGTCGGCAAAGGCATTTTTGTGTTACCACAGAAAAAATTACCTAAAGGCACTTTTATTCCATCTTCTGGGATTATTAAATTGAATCCGACTCGTGAAGATCTCGAAACAAAAAATCATTGCTCCGTGTTGCAAGATTTTAGTTCTGCTGAGAGAAAAATAGTGGGCCTTATTGATCCAGCTGTTCGAGGAGGTATTCTTGATCTTATTAATCATGCGCCTGATCCGGATGAAATAACGGATTTTAAATTTAAAAACCACTCTATCAAAGACATAGTGGCTACTGCCAACTTAAGAGGTGTCATTAAGTTTTATAATGGCTATGCCATCATGGGTGTTGAAGTGTTTCAAGATATTGATGGCGGAGAGTTTGGTGCGCAACTCTTATGGTCATACGCTCAACCTGATGAATACCTTGGGCCTTGTCATAATCCAGAGCTTGTATTATTTGATAATCGTAGCAAACATAATGGCGAAGTGATTGACATAAACAATTATAGTTTGCGAAAAATAGCTATTTTTCTAGATACGGGAGAAATTGTGTTGCGAAAAGTGGCGTCATTAACACGCTGGGAGTTAATGAAAAGTGCGCCGGATGAAGGGCTTATTTTTTCAATAGAAGATCCATACTCGTCTATGCAAGCTGATTCCATGCGCTCACCTATTCTGCATGTTTTTTTGCAAACATATTTACAACAAAACCCAGCAGCTGATCGGGTGATTATAAAGATTCCTGCTGATGCTATGACTGCCGCTTAAAATGTATGTCGATAGCGTGGTTGTGTCGTTGTGGCATGGGTAATGTCAGGAGATGCAGAATTGCTTGCTGGGTGAGATGCAAGTGGGTTACTTGATGACGTTGGTAGCGGAAATGCCGTGGTATTTTTTGCTGTTTGGATTTGGAGGAGAAAATCAATTCGTTGCAGTAATTTATCAACTTTGTTCACCAATTCTTTGCCGAGTTTTGCCGCATCAGAGAATGGCATATCAAGATCACATGATGGTTTCAGTGTAGGTTTAAGCTTTTCCCAGTCAACACGGAAATTCTTT
This sequence comes from Gammaproteobacteria bacterium, assembly GCA_013286085.1. GTDB lineage: Bacteria > Pseudomonadota > Gammaproteobacteria > DSM-16500 > DSM-16500 > UBA5158. Next base: position 25,683 of record JABDGK010000024.1, read on the forward strand.
AATCGCTCAGTAAATGGAGTGTTTAATCCATAATGAGTGAGTTGCATTAACTGTGCCGTTGCTGCATCTTGATTTTTCGCAGTTGGTGTTGTGCCGAAATGGACGAGATTGCTGGCGCCGGGTATTTTTGCAAGAATGTTATCGACATTATTTTGCCGTTCTACTTTATCTGACAGACGACTTTTATGAATCGTAAGTACGGTGTGGATTTGTCCAAAACAAGCCCCTGCTGTGGTAAACCCTGCTACAGTGGAATCCCAAGGATCTTGTGTGGGTTTTTTTGAAAATAAACTTAAGCCGCTTAGCAAAACCAACCTCGTCAATTAGTATTTTTTATTATTAATATGTTCATATTATACACGTATCTATGTTGCTCGTCTGCATTTTTGACCAAGTATAGCCCAGATTTTTAAATTTCTATACCTATCATATTGATTTTTAAATGTAATTATTTTTTATGTTTGATAAGGAGACAGCCAGCCAAACAGCGCAAGGCATGTTTAATAAAATGTCAAAATCACTTACTTTGAAAAATATTGCTCAGCATGAATGCCCTCCGGTATACTGCCCACTTCTTTCCAAACCATGAAATAAGAAAAACTTTAGGAGAACTATTATATCAGCCAGTAGTCGCACCCCAGCGCATGATTATGAAAAAACACGCCAGCTTATTTTAACAGACAGTACAGAATTCGAAGTAAGCAGTCACGATCAAGATGCCCCTGTTACAACCACAATGGCAAAGCTTATTGCCAACGCAGAAGCAACAGGCAGAGCGATTGTTCTGACGGCGACACCCGGCCCTTTCAAAGATGCAAAAGAATTACCGCCGAATTGGATGACGTCAGCAAACGTCGCTGCGCAAGGCTGTACACCACAGTTAAATGCTTTTGAAAGTGCGTTTTTTGCTTTGCAAGCAAATGTTTATGCCATCAACAATAAAACGAGTGACTATCAATGCGGAGCTAATGGCTTATTAGCTGTGAAAAAATTATCTCACTTAAAAATGATTAGCGCATCTGCAGCATTACAAACAGCTTGGCATTTGCCAACTATTTCTGTTGACGAGCAAAACTATCTAGCACGCTTTAGTATCGCTATTAAACCAGATGGATCAAGCCAAATTTTTATGTTAGCAAGTCCTGTTAATCAACAAACGGCGGCTGAGCATGTACAAAAAATTAATGCGTTTTTAACAGCACGCCTGGAACAAGACTTACAGCAAGCACCTGTGCAACATGCTGCAGCACCTCGTTAAAGAAACGGGGTCAAAACACATAAACTGTCTGTATTGATGGTCGAGTTTCTCCTCAGGGCAATTTATAAATTTTCAAATTGGCTGAGAACCGCTATACTTTGGGTGTTATGTCTTTTTATATCAACAATAGGGGATAAAACTATGCGTCGTCAATTGCTCGTTATATCGTTAGCAACTATTTTGTTTACGCCACATGCTTTTGCTGGAACGATGTCGGCTGATGCCATCAAAGGGATACATCAGGATTTAGTGACAGAGCTTTCTACTGAATGTAAAAAAGAAAAATTAGGGTCTGATGATGTATGTGATTGTTATGGTAAAACCAGTGGCGAACATCTTGATGAGGCAGCTTTAGCGAAATGCCCTGATGGCCCAACCGGGGAAGGCTGTGTTAGCAAAGTAGCAAACGAAGTGATGAAGTCTGGCAAAGCGTTTTTTGAGGCATGTAAGAATGGCGGTGGTGCAAGTGCAGCGAGTGCCCCAAGTGCTCCAAGTGCAGCCAGTACACCAAGTACAACTAGCGCTCCAAGTGAAGCCAGTGCTCCAAGTGCAGCCAGTACACCAAGCACAACTAGTGCGCCAAGCGAAACCGCTGCACCAAGTGCGAATACTGATAAATCTCAATCAGATTCAGATAATTAATAACGTAATAGAAAGTATCATGGGGTCGGTTAATTCGACCCCATGGAATTTATGCTCAATTAGTGATGCTTCAGAATAGGGAGCATGGCAATTCACAGAAATTTATTTTTTAATAACAATAATCACTTGCGATCGCATCGGAAAATCGCTCCCAATTCCAGCTATTCTTTATTAATGAGTATCATGGTATTTGCATTGCAGATAGATTCTGTTAATGCAGGCAGGACGCGTCAAGAACGCAATACCGGTGATGTCATCACGTTGACGCTGATCGCTGCTCTTCTTGTCACGGCTATTTTTTACTTAGTTATCCAGCAACATAATTCCACGTTTGATAATCGAGCGTCTTCTGAAAAGCAATCCTATCTTAGCGGTAATACGAAGCGGCTAAAATTATTAAAAGAAAAGTGCCGGGCATTATCCATGCAATGCCAAGATCAGCCTGCGTTGTTAGCAGCCGTGAGTCAGTTTCTCAAAAGAATCGTCATATTCGAACATACTAACTATTGTCCAATTTCTCAGGCATTGATGAATGATCCCGTGACAGTGAGTTCAGGGCAGACGTATGATAAAAAAGCCATTCAAGTATGGTTAATGGCAGGAAATACAATCTGTCCTTTGACCAGGAAAACGTTATTAGAATCAGCAAAGACGAAATTGAATACCAATATTCGCGAGAAAAACGCAATTAGATTGGGTCTTGAGAAATTAGAGCGAGAGTTTGATTGTTTAAAAAAACCTGTACATTCGAAAGTGCCAGCAGACAATCATCACATGCGGCACGTAGCTTAAAAATCTCATAAGAATCAGTTAGATATTAATTATTTCTATAAGCTATACTTAATGTATTAGTGTGTGGCAGCATCACAAGGCTGGTATGTTAACCAAAGCACAAGAGCAAGAATTAAATGCGGATATTGGTACATTGACGCAAAGTGGCATTCCACTGGTGGTGCAGATGGGCGCTTTGCGTGCGGTGCTTGCCAAGAAGCACTCGCATGAGGCGATACAGAATAGTCCTTATCAAAAATTATTTACTAACTATGGCATACTGGCAACGATCGAAAAAATGCATAAAAGCTATGAGAAATACACATCTCCCGCAAGAGTGTTACATCCTCATTACCAAAAAACAGAGCATGAACGAAACCGTGACGAGAGTCTGCGACATATTCAAAAAATACTAGATGATAAGATAAATCAAGTGAAAGCCGCCATTCAGTCAAAAATGAATGTTGGCGCCATTGCCGAAATAACGGGAAGTGAGATAGATAAGACAACACTGTTAGCGGATCTCTTTCCAGATAAGAGAGGCGCAATTTTTACTGCGGTGACGGCTAACGCAAATCATTTTTGCACGTTAACAAATAATTCAACTCCTCAAGAAGTCGCTGTGTTGCTTGCAGCTTTGCAGTTGGTCGATGATGCCGTGATGCTGACTCGCCTAATGAATGTCACGCAGCATAAAAATCTTGTCGAAGGTGTCGTCAACTTACTAATTGCTGGCGATCCGCATGTCATGCGTTATTTGTCGCACTATTACAAAAATCTAAAAATAGATGTTATGACAATAGTAGTTAATGCATTAATTAATGCAGATGGAAAAAATCATATACCCGATGCATTTAATCTGTCGAGTTTTATAAAAACGTATTTACAAGCCTTTCCCAGTGCGAATGCTTACGAGGAAATCCTCTCAGCATTAGGCAAGCAGTTGACGAAAGCAAATTTTCCGATTGTGTTAGGGTTGATGCGAGATTTGCAGAGTGAATTACTGACTCAGCAAGCTTCTGATTTGGAGGGTATGGATAGAAATTTATTAGATAGAGACTTGCAACCTGTACAGCGTGCACTTTATGAATTAGTGAGAAGTTTCCCAGAGAAGCATCCCGATATTATCGCCTATTTTATGGAATTACCCGCCAACAATGCATTGCATCACACGCTTAAATTATTAGATATCGTCCCAGAATTAAAGCAACAGTATTCTGCTCTCCAAGCACAATCATCCCGTTCCCAACGATGGGCTGCAGCCAGCGCTGTGCCCCCACCTTTGTTTAAACCAGATCAAGCGCCGCAAGAGTTGCCTGCCGGTAAGCAGCATAAACGTCATTCGTCGAGTTGAAACGTTCATCTGTACTAAATATGGATCGTTTGGTGTTTCTTTTGTATAATGCCCGGCTATTCATATCAAAAGAATAAAGCGAGGGTTGGTAATGCCTAACGTATTGTATTGGCAAGGAATTATTTCGCGTATTGCTGTAGATGGGTATCGCAAACAAATTGAAGCATTATTGACGGGGGATTATCAACGCGCTCAATTAGATACGAAAAAACGACCCGGCTATACGCTTTATACGGCTCGCGTGAATGATAGTGAGCGTTTACTTTTTACCACGCAGATGGTGGATGGCAAGCCGCATTTATTATTAGTAGACGTGATTAAAAATCACGATTATCAGAAATCGAAATTCTTAAATAACCCAACGTTGTTAGAACAATTTCGTGAATCATCGGCGGAAACAGCCGCGATACTGACCAATGATTTTATCGCAACAACACCACCTGATTTTCATATTGGAAGTGAAATGGTAGCTGCATCATCTAGTAGTTCATCTTCTATTGATATCACGTTTACCGAGGGTTTTTATTACGACAATAAATTTGTCATTCCTAATGCAGAACAAGAAGCGGTGCAGCATGCACATATGACACAAGAAGAAGGGCAATCGGTACAGCTGCCATTGCTAGTGAGTGGTCCGCCGGGATCAGGTAAATCCTGTGTGGCTATTTCATTGTTACAACAAGAGGTCACTAATAATGAAAATCAACAGGCGAAGATTTTATATATAGCGCCATCGAGACAACTCGTCAATTATATGCGTGCATTATGGAAAAAATTGCCATGCTCTTTGCAAGAAAATGGCGAGTTGGATGAACACGTTCAGTTTGCGACTTACATGGATATTCTGCCACGTGATGTAGAATATGCTGAAGACGGTTATCTGCATTTTCAACAATGGTTTAAGAGCCAACGGAATAGAGTATTTGGCAAAGATAAAAAAGTTATTGATGAGGATGTTTATCAAGAATTATTAATTTGTTCGCCATTTGATACGCTAGAGGAGTATTTAAAGTTTGGAGCCAGACATTCCGTGCTGCCACAGCAGCGGGAGACTATTTTTTCACTGTGTATGGCATACCGAGAAGCAATGAAAAGAATGCGAGAGAAAAATGCCGATATCTGGATTCCTGAATCAAGCTCCATGCCTGAGTATGACTTGATTATCGTGGATGAAGTACAGAATCATGCGCCAAGACCCTTACGCGTTTTGGCGGAGCACGTCAAGACAGTGCATCGCGACGATCAAACGTCAAGCCGGCGTTTGGTGTGTTGTGGTGATATGAATCAAGCATCACGTTTTAAAAAATCCGGACAACCATTTATATTGACGCTGTCAGGGTCAGTCAAACCACTGGATCATATCGAACTGCATCAGGGATATCGTTGCTCACGCGCTGTGACACGATTAGCAAATCAAATTATGTTGCTTAAGTTTAACTTGATGGGCGGTGTTTTACATAAAGGGCAGTCAACGCAGATTGCGGAACCGGATACCGTGCCTGGCTGGGTTAAGTGGTTGCCGTTGCAAAGTTCAAATGAGCAATTGATAGCACTGCTCGCAGAAGATCACTGTAAGAAAACCGATATTGCCGTTGTCGCACAGCAACAGCATATTCAGGAAGCTAAACAGCGTTTTAAAGATATCACGCCATTCGTCATGACGCCGGAAGAAATCATCGGTTTAGAGTATAAGTGTGTGATTGGTTTTCGCATGTTAGATAAAAAGATTTATAAGGATGCGAGTAGCCGTCTTGCTGCCATGCCAGAACTTAAACTGGTTGAAGCAAGAGCTAAAGGAGACGTGCAAGATAAATTTTCTCCTGATTTTAGTCAATTATTTGTAACAGGGACACGTGCGCAGGATGCTTTTATTTTTATGCAGGATGAGCGAGATGATATTCGTGAGTTGGTGAAACACCTGAAAAGTGCGTCTAATTCTGTGCTATCTTCGTCAGCAAGTTCACACATGGGTAGTCTTGTTGAGGCAACAAAAGAGGATTGGCGTGAAAGAGTGGAAGAGCAACTGCGTGTGGGTAATGATAAACTCGCAGAAGAGATTTTTTATTGTGGTAAATTAGGCCATCACAAAGTGGCTTTTGAGAATTTCAAAAAATCGTTTCAAGTTGCGGAGAAACAAGCAGCATTTGCAGTGCCCGTATCAGCATCTATTGTTGCGGCTTCTTCATCTGTTGCTGTGGCGGCGTCTGCGCCCGTAAAAAAAACCATCAAGCCAGCAGATAAGCCAGCTGTGATGGCAGTTTCAAATTCAAGTCCGCCACTCGCGCCAGCTATAAAAAAAACCAAAGATTTGTCAGAGTATGTCAATGGCTTGAGGAATAGTTTCACAGTGAATAACGTGGTGAGATTATTGCAGTCGGATATTGAGAAAATTGGGAATGTCTTGTTTTTTATAAATCCGCTGACGGGCTTCCCTTTGATCTTGGAAATAACCAATGATAAGCCGAAATGTGATGTGCTTCGCGCTGCAGTCGAAAAAGAATCGTGCTTTATCAAAAAAATAACGAACGCATGGTTGGATAAACCAGTGTCCTATATTAATTTAACAGGACATCGTGTCTATGAAATTCCTCGGTTGGTAGAATTATTTTTTACTATTCTCGATCGGGGCGAAAAGGGCGAGATTGGAGCTGGACTCACATGCTTTGCCTATTTTCTAGAAAAATATCCTGAATTAGCAAAACAGATTCGTGGTGAGCAACTTTGCCGTCCATTTTTTTACAGCCAAAATTCTAGCCAAGCACGAGTTTTGTTGGCCTATTTAGTTGGAGGCAACGCAAGCAGCTTCAGAATATTGCTGACATATAATCCAGCACTTGCTAACGAGATAACAGCCGATGGGTTATGCTCATTAGTAGCCGATATGCCGGTCATTTCTCGTTTGTGCATATCTCAAGTAGGCGGGAAAATCCTAGCAGAATTGTTTTTGAGAAACCTTAGCTTGGCAAGAGAGATAGATAAGCGTTTGTCTACAGATAAAAGTTTATTAGCTCTACCAGAGGATGTGCTAAAGGTTATTGATGTGTGTGTTAATCCCTCGCGTGATCCAGACTTTGATGCTAATGATGCAGAGATTTATTTAGGGATTTCGAATAGTCTGAGGGCGGAAGAGACGGCAGCTTCAGGGTTATCAGTTAGTGCATCATCGTCTAGTAGTGTTAGTCTTTCTTCGACTGCGCCAGCACGGGCTATTTCTGCGATGTGGCCAGCAGAAATACAAGAATATACCAATTATTTATCTAAAATTCAGAATTTTAATGTGAAGAATATCAAAAAATTACTTGAATTAGATATTGATGAAGTGGGCCGTATTTTGTTTTTTCAATTTACAAAAACGCCAGGTGATATTTTTATCCG
>JABDGK010000025.1:0-31383 GCA_013286085.1 Gammaproteobacteria bacterium
CGACTTATGGCGTTAAGCCAGGTCCTTTTGAATAATATTTGACAGCAGCGTCCTTTGTCGTTTCAAGAGCCTCGTCTTTATTTTTTATAGCATCTTTTATTTGATTAAGACTTTTTTGAACCTCAGGAGGAATATTGACGCCTTTATAACGAGTAGCAATATCTGCGTTGAGTTTCCCTGCTGTCGCCTCAATTTGATTTGCAAGATTCTGGATCTTTTCAGCTTGAATTTCATAGCCAAAATCCGCTTGTTTTAGCTCGCCCCGATCCTTCTCATCGAGTTTTTCCGCCTGCGACGTCAGCGCGGTTACCGCATCCGTGAGCTCTTGAACTTGAGCGGTGAGAGGCAACGCACCCATCTTGCCCAACCCTGTGTCAATATCTTGAAGAGCATTATAATGTTGGTTCAACTCTGTAATAGCAACTTGGCTATCGGATGAGAGACCTGCAACATTAGCGATTTCTTTTTCAGCTTCACCGAGCGCTTTATTTTGCGCGGTTTCCAACCCAGTATTATGAGAATTTAGATCCTTTTTAAACTCTTTAAAATCTTGCTCGCCCAACATTTTAAAGAAATAGTCATCTCCATGTTCAAATTCAATCTTCCGTCCCGATGTTTGTGCTGCAGCAAACATCGCCTTGAAAACATCCTTACTACTACTCATCGTGGGATCAGTGGGAAGGGTCAGCACCAACGTATCGCCTTGCGTAGCTAAAACAGAAAATACATCTTGCCATGCTTTTACGGAAGTAGCATCCTTCACATTAGCAGGCTTAATTATACCCTTACTAACAGCAACCTTCGTCCCCCCATTCACATCCAAAACAGCCGAGTCTGGTAGCGGGGTACCCGCCTTAATCACTGCACCCGCGTCCACTATATTTGTAATCGTTGCATCAGCAGCCTTCAATCCTTCTAACCCCTGCTCTAATCGTACGTAATTATGTTGCATTACGATTCTCTGCATCTCTTCATTACATCTTTGCAATTCAGCAATATAATCTTCATTATTTTTTTTATCGTCCATGACTTTTTTTAATTCAGCAACTTTATTCTCACATTCTTTCTTTAATGGATCTGTAGTTATATCTCCTACAGCTTTATAAGCATCTTCTGTGTGTGATTTGATATCCGCAAATCTTTTTTCGTCCGCCTCCTTGCTACTCGATTTTTTTCCCTGCATTAAATTTTCAAATTCTGCTTCGAAATGACTATTGAGAAGATTCACAGCCTCGCGCAAATCCACCGTCGACGTAGGCGTTGTCCCTAGGTCCTGCACAGATTGCGCAAATTTACTAACCAACTTCCCGTCTTTACCCTTTAAATTATAAAGATCGGGAGGATCAGGCATTTTAAACGGCTTATGCGCATCCGGCGTAGCATGCATCTCAATCACTTTCAAACGCCAAGCAGCTTGGAGAGTTTTCGCCTCAAGCTCTGTCGCTTGCTTAACTAAATCGACTTCTTCAGTGGCAGCCATAAAATATATTTCCTGTATTCACTTTTTCTAATTATAGCCTATTGAAAAATTTTTACGTATTTAACCGGGTGTTGGGCCTTGTTGTTGGAGTTGTTTGTTATACACTCGCAAGTCTTCTGGCGTCACAACATAATGTAAAACTTCAAGTTTTTTGCCATGCTTGTCGCCTAAATGCTGTAATTCGACCCAAGCGGCGCGCACCATTTTATTAAAGCCTGCGAACTCAATAGTCCATCCTCGCTTATAAACTTCACGCGCCAAGACCCGCGAGGCATCCAGGGCATCTGCCAATGTACGCTCATGGGAAAATAAATCTTTAGGGGCGGCGACCAAACAACTACCGCGATCATAGATATTGTAATGCTTATTCGCATTTTCTAGTTTTAAAAGTGTTTTAGCGCTGGGCGATTCTAAATTGTAGACATCCCAAATCGTTAATACAGCATAACGTTGCAATAAGTAATAAATTTCTGTCGGCGTAATCGGTCGATCAGTTAAATCACTCATTTCAGGAATAGGTAAATTCTGACTGAGCGCCGACCAGATTTGGGATTTTAAATTGGTTAAAAAGAAAGGATCTTGGACTGCAAAGCGTTCTTTAATGGTAAGCTCTGCTGTAAATGTTGCGGATGCGGATCCAGACTTATTTTTAACGGTAACACGAATTTCATAACTACCTTCGGTGTTGTCTGCTGCAACGCCGCCGATTAATCCACTTTCGGTACAGATAAAACCGTCAGGCAGTGCGCGACTATCGGCAAGTTCTGCTGAAAAAAATAATTGCGCATCCAGAGGGTCAGGCGATTTAATGAAGTTATTCAAATCAATCGGACCAAAAGCCGCCGCAACATGTGTAATCATGGGTGGAATTGGCTTCAATTGAACAGGAACTTGCTCTGCCATAGTAAATCCTATTTATTCATCCTTAATAAAGGAAGTATATACTATGAACGTAGGGTGGACAAAGCGCAGCGTGTCCACCAATATTCGGTGGGTACCAGAGCTGATGCTCGTCTTTTTTCTACTAACAACTTAAATTTGATTTAAAAAACGGGTACGGGCACGCACGCGGGCACGTTTACGAAGAGCCACCTATTTTTCCTGCATAGGCCCTACTAAACCGCAACCCACTCATAAATTTCTGTCAACAATGGATCACACTTAAAACAACTACCGCCACAAGCTTGTGTTTTTAAACACTTACGCAAACAGCCTTTGCGTTCCCAGTGACTTAACATATCCCGCAAGGTAGCAGGATTGGCATTAAAATACACGGCAAGGCTGGACATGCTGGCAATACGCACCTGCATTAAATATTTTTTGATGCCCAATAAACTCATACCACTTCTCCTGTTGGTAACAGCGTTTTAAAAGTGCGATGTCGTGTTGCAGCGTATGTTTTGACACTCAAAATTATTAAACAAAAAACCAGACTCACCCCACCCATCCAACCTAATGATGCAAAGGGATGTTGCGCAAACGTTGCCGCCTGATAAAAGAAAACCGCCACGCTGTAGGCCACACTGGTTGTCCACAATATGGAAAATACCGCCCAACCCCGATTTAATTCACGCACCATCGCTGCAGTTGTTGAAACACAGGGAAAATAAAGTAAGACAAATAATAAATACGCAATCGCACCCACTTGACCATCAAAGCGTTGATACATCACACCATATACGCGCTGACTGAGCGTATGCACAGGCGCTTCTGCTAACACAGGATTTCCTAATGAATGACCGAGTTGACTTAAGTTTTGTGGAATCGACATCAGCGCATCATGCAAACCACCTAACACACTAAACCCCGCTGCAGGTAACGATGCTAAGTGACCGACTTGCGTATACAACGCATTCAACGTACCAATCACCACTTCTTTTGCTAAGACACCTGTCACTAAACCGACGGTAGCTGGCCAGTTATCTTGATGAATCCCCATAGGCGCAAATAACGGCGTAAAAAACCGCCCTACTGCGGACAAAAGTGAATTCGCATCACCCTCACTCGCGCTTAACGTACCATCGGTATGCAATGCGGATAACATGCCTACCAGCACACAAATAGGTACAATTAATTTACCTGCGCGAAATAAAAAATTTCGCAGACGTTGCCATGCATGCAAAAAAATCGTTTTCAGATGTGGCACATGATACGCGGGTAATTCCATCACGAGCGGCGCAGGATCACCTTTTAACATGGTTTTTCGTAATAACAAGCCCGTTAACATCGCGGCTGCAATACCGATGATGTAGAGAGCAAACACAACATTCTGACCACCCACCGGGAAAAATGCCGCGGTAAAAACCGCATAAATCGCTAAGCGCGCACCACATGACATAAAAGGACTCATCATCACCGTGAGAATGCGATCGCGTTTATTTTCGAGTGTACGCGTTGCCATGACAGCCGGCACGTTACAACCAAAACCCACAATCATGGGCACAAATGATTTTCCGGGCAAGCCTAACGCTCGCATACCACGATCCACCACAAATGCAGCACGTGCCATGTAACCGGAATCTTCGAGCAACGCTAGAAATAAAAACATCGCACCAATCACAGGAATAAATGTCACGGTTGTATTGATACCTTTACCCACACCATTCGCTAGCAACGCTGTTAACCAATTTGGCACGCCCAGATGCAACAGCATTTTCCCGAGGCCTTGCACAAACAACGTATCACTACCAATATCAAAAAAATCTTGGAAAGCACCACCCACATTAATTGCAAATAAAAACATGACATACATAACCGCTAAAAAAATCGGAATGCCCAGCACGCGATTCAAGACGATATTATCAATGCGGGCGGTCCAGTTTTTAGTTTTTAAATTGGTTTGGTTAACACAGGTTGTCATGAGTTTCTGAATCGTTTGATAACGCGCATCAGCAATTAAAATATCCGCATCTTCAGATAATTCTTGCCGAATTTGTTGTTGATACGATGCAACGATGACACTGACATCTGTGGTGACGATACGTTTTGCAAAGACATCATCTTCGAGTAAGCGCATAGCTAACCACGTTGCGCGATGTTGATAATCCTCTGGAAGATGAAGCTTAAGATCTACAGCTAATAATTGAATCGTAGGGTGGACAAAGCGCAGCGTGTCCACCGAGCGCTGGTGGACACGTCGCTGCGCTCCTTTGTCCACCCTACATTCTATAACAACACGTTGTAATTCTTTTAATCCCTTACTCTTATGCGCCTCAATCGGCACCACCGGACAACCTAATTTTTCTGCCAACTCTTTCACAAGAATTTTTTTATTCTGCCCACGCGCCACATCCATCATGTTTAACACAACAATCATGGGCACCTGCATTTCCAACAACTGCAAGGTCAAATACAAATGCCGCTCTAAATTACTGGCATCCAACACATTCACAATCACATCAGGGCTGCCACTCAGAATATATTCACACGCGATTTTTTCATCGATAGAGGCGGTTTCAGATGCCATGACTAATGAATACGTCCCTGGCAAATCCACTACCTCGACCGCAACATCATCTTGGGCAAAAAACCCACTCTTACGCTCAACCGTCACCCCAGGCCAATTACCAACGCGCTGCTTAGCACCAGTTAACCCATTGAATAATGTGGTTTTTCCGCAATTTGGATTACCGACAAGGCCAATGGTCATGGTTTTCATGGTGAAACCTGCTCAATTTGCAAAATACCCGCCTCATCTTTGCGCAAACTTAATGCAAAACCCCTCACTGTGATTTCAATAGGGTCGCCCAACGGGGCAATCCGCGATACCTTAAACTCAGTCCCCGGAATCAAACCCATTGCAATTAACCGTTGCCGATAGACGGCTTCGCCCGCCTGAATGCGGACAATGCGTCCAATATGACCTACTTGCATCTCGCGTAATTGCATGCCTATCTCATTGATTATTATGATTATTTCCTGTATTGTAGCGACACAAAAATAATTGGCGTTCACAGGCCTTCTAGTATCTCGTTTACCGAAAATCCTGTCAACACAATTGAGAATTATTCTCATTTAGATTTGGTAAACTATAAAAAATCAACACGATGGGCAAAAAATATACTTTACATTAAAAAAAATGGAATATACTTATTGTTAACAGGCCCCATACAGCTTTAACTTTTTGCGTAGGGTGGGCAAAGTACCGTAGGGTGGACAAAGGAGCACAGCGACGTGTCCACCCTACGCTTGTAGATACCGTGCAATTGACAACAAAAACAAGATAATTGTCATAAACGAGGAAGTGAGTTATGCCAAAAACCAGAAACAAGAGAAAAATTTCGCCACAAATATTAACAGGCGTATTTGCGGATATAGCCGCACTTCCCGAACAGGATGAGGCAAATAAAAAGTTAAAATTATTTTTAAACGCATTGGCATTATCTTTTGCTAACGCTGACACGGCAAGCAAACTCCTACCAGGCAGTTACGCTGACTTTAGTGACAATGCCATTGGCACAGCCAATCCAAATGGTCAATTTACCCCCATCAGTGAGCAAGCGGCAGCGGCACAACGTGGCGCATTCATAACGCAAGGTACCGCTTTGTTTAATACGGCTGATCCCGAGGAGAAAAGAACAGCTATAAATAATTTATGTAAAATTGGTGAAACATCCTCCTCATCTAAAGCTGACACAATCCGTCTCTTCCAGAGCAATTCGTGGATCAAGAAATTAAATACGTATGTAGATACAAATCCACAAGCAGAAGTAGCGCGGGCTATCGCAAAAGCAATAGCCCCTGAAGAACCCGCTGCTAATCTTAACGCCGCCGCAGCGTCATCTCCCATACCCACAATAAAAGACAGAATAGCTGCATTACAGCAGCAAAAATCTGCTGCTGAGAAAAATCAAATCAACACTGGACGAGATGTTCTCGGCGACGTCGAAGACCTCGAAAGAAAAAATGCCGCTGCCGCCTCATCGATTCCACCCAAAAAAACTGGCATGAAACATGGCACACAATCACCAAAACAACCATCACCAACAGCTCACTCACCTTCATCAGCAGGCAGTCGCTCGCCTTCACCATTTAACCCCGGGGCAGCTATTGCTCAGCGAAAGAGAGAAGAAAAAGCTGCAGCAGATGCCGCAACTCAACAAGCTCAACAAGCTCAAGAAAAAGCTGAGCGTGAACAAGCAAAAAGAAGAGCAGGTGCTCGCTCAAACGTAGAAACAAAACAAGCAGAAGCTAAAGAAGAGGCAGATAAGCAAAACAGAATCATGAAAAAGACTGGAGCTTATAAAGAATTAGATGAAGCCACAAAAGAACTTCTTGGAAAAATTACCAACTTTAAAATCCCAGAAAGTGAAGCTGGAAAGGATAGAGCTTTCAAACAGGATATACCTGCCCTTCAGAACAGACTAAATGCGATAAATAGCAATCGCAGATTCCAACCACTTTTGGCTCTGCTGCCAGAGGGACAAACAATTCAAGCAATACAATCACAACTAGACCGCTTAAATCAAAAACTTCATGGTAACGAACTAGATCCCAATGCTTTACGTGCAGCAGCTGCACATACCCCTAAAAAAACAGGACATAAAAGATCCGGCTCATCAGATTCTTATACAGATGAGGAAGGATTACTTGATGACCTGACTGGCTCGCCTATCGTAACACCAACTGCAGCCGACAAATTAGGTGGCAATGATGAGCAGAAAAAAGTGGATGTCGTGGTGCCTCCACTAGACTTATCTGTCTCAGATGCACCATCTTTACCCGGAACACCTGCGCATGTTAGTGATCTAGATTTACAACCAACAGATGTAATAAATTTAGATATCGGCAATCGCCAAAGAAAACATAGAGAAGCGCTTGAAGAAAGCGGCAAACCAATTGATTTAACACAATCTTTAGAGCTCAATCCAAATCAATTAACTGCGGATGCTAAAAAGCTTCTACAAAACATGCAATCGTATATTCAATCGTTTATAGACAGAACCGCCGGAACAGGATTATTAACATCGGAGCAACTAAACAATTTAGCAAATAATGGAATTCAAATTGCTAAAAAATTCTTTCGTGATAAACCTGAATATTTCAGCGTTGATTTAGTAACACAAAATTTCGTTAAAGCTGCATATGTAAGTAATGTAAAAGACTTACTAGAAATTAATGGCCAACCATCTGCTCCACTGCCAACCATTTCAGCTATTGATGAGCTTCCCATAAAGAGAGATACATTACCAAAATTATTCTTGGCAAGTGGCAGCAACAAATTAACTGAATGGAGAAAAACGGCGGATGGTCTTGTTCCGCAATTGCCACTAGAATTACAAAACCTTATGCGTAACCACAGACAAAAAACGCCGCCTAAACAACAGGAAGCAAGTTTGCCATTTCCGCCCGTCAGTCCTGTATTAAGCATTGACCCATCTTTACAGGTATATCTAGACGATGAAAAAACACCGGAGTCTACCCCCCTCTCTGCTTTTTTTAACAACTTAACTGAGCTAACAACCAGAATACAGGGAGGCATACGCCCTGATAATAGCTTAATCGATCCAAGCAGATGGTCCGATCCAAGTGCAATAGCAACGGATTATAATCGAGATATTTTGGGAGCACTACAATACGAAGAATGGATGCAAATACCAGAAATTAGGACTCTCGAGGAACAGCTGAGTAAACTGATCGAAGCCAAACTTCAAGAACTCGATCAACAGCGAGCAGCAGAACTTGCTGCTCGGATACACCCACAAAATTTACAAATTGACACAAGTCTAGTATTTGATGAAAACGACGAGCGCAACAATTCATTATCCTCGTCTCCAACTGGAATATCCCCCACGCCACCTTATCTCGTAACGCCCGTGGCTCAACCCACGCCATTTATTACACCGGTAGAAAGAATACCGGAGCCAGACCCCTCTTTTGTTCTACCTATACCTACACAACAACAGCAACAACCCGAAGAAGAAAGACAAAATCTCCCAAATATCCAAAGATTATTGGGACAAGTAGAAAACACGCAAAATATGCTTCACATAGCCCAGAGGCTCGACGGTGTTGATCAGGAACTGATTGACATATTGCAAGAGCTATTCCAGCAACATCAAAACAGCTATATGGACATCGTAGCACCGAGCGGTGCAATAAGTTTTGATGAAACCGGCAATATCAATTGGAGCAAATTTAAATTAGATACCGACGAAGGTCGCGAATTATGGAATAAAATGATTGAGCTACACAACTCTCTCGGTCAAGCACAACTTAATCTCAATACGAAGAATATGGAAGCAGAGCTTCAACAAGCACGTGATCCACGGTCACCACTTGCCACTGATCTTGAAAGTCGCTTTGCACAACTGCGCCAAGACCTGCGGGGAGAATTGGGTAGGTACAACCGTCAACGAGATCAATACAGTCCCGAAGTCCAACACTACATAAATGGCTTAGAACAACGTGTTGCAAACTTAGAAAATTTATACACTCAATTAGCCGCTAGAATAGCAGCACAACCTGCAGCACCTGCTGTTCCACAAGCTGGGACCACAGACCCTCTACTTCTACATATTCTTGAACAAGTGCATGCATTACATGGAAAGGTAAATCTTTTACAACAGCAAATTCAAAATCAACCTCAACCGAATGAAAGTAAATATGCTGAACCTGTCCAGAATAGAACAGCTGAAAATAATCCCCAAATAGCAGAACTGATGAAACAGATAGCAGAACTACAAGGCCAAATTCACAGGCTGCCTGCACCACAAACTCCAGCTAATGACAATGCACGGTTACTTGAAGAATTAGCATTGATGCGACAACGAATTGAAAGATTACAGCAACCGATTGTCCAAATGCCACAACCTGTATCACCAGCACCACCCGTTGCTTCAGGTATTAACCCTGCTGTATTGGCTTTGTTGAACCAAATGCAACAGGCTCACGAACAACAAATGACCGTCATGACTGACATGATGCGAGTGCTACAACAACAATTAGCGGTGCAACAACAACCTATTCCACCCGTGCAACAGCCGCAGCAACCTCCCGTACAGCAACAGCCGCAGCAGCAACAAGTAATACAACCACCACCAGCGGCAGTAGCAGTTAATCCAAATCAAGCAGCTGCTGATGCCCTATGTGCTGAAATTCTACAACACAACCAACATGCTCAAGATGGAATAACACAGATTGCTAACCACCGCGCTGCGAATACTAATAAATTTGTTGATCAGGCGGTACTTCAACAACCCGAAATAACACTCCAAAATATCGTTCCAGTAATTGCAGGACTCCCGGCGCGAATAGCAGCATTCCCGGATCAAACCCTAATTGCACCAGTTAATGCAGCACTTGCAACTCTTCAACAAAGTCGCGCTGACTTATTTAGCGGAATTGATCTAGCAAAACAAGAACTCAAAACCAAGCTGACTGCGGACACACAGGCACTCATTAACGAGATGGATACCCTCAGAAAAACTCTTGATCCTAATGATCCTACTCACTCTACTAATTTTGTAGTCGACCCAACAGGTGCCAAACCGACAACCATCAACGATAAGACAGCGTTCCTAGCCTCTATAAAAACTAAACTAGACGGCTATCCAGCCAAAATAACCGATTTAACGAATCGCGCAGCAGCATTACCGTCGCCAATATCAGAAACAGCACAGTTACAACCCACTTTAAATAACCTAAACACAGCTTTTGCTGGAGCAAATTTATTAGGCGCAACCCCAGCACCGCCTACACCCATCAACGTCGACAGACTATTACGTAACTTCGCTTTGTTTACCGGCCTTAACAGCGATATAGCAATAGCTCACTCACAAGCAAATCGACTAAAAGACGTTGCTATGCTGTTGTCAGCTGGAGACGACATTTCTGCAACAGAAATCGCAAGGCACATTAAAGAACTCAATAAGCTCTCTAGCGTTCAAAAAATTGAAGCGGCCATTAAGAATAAGCACGTTTTGGAAGATTTAACAAAAGCAAAAGACTATTTAGATAGTCTGCCAGAAACACCGGAAATTAAAATTCAAAAAGATCGATTAGATACCTATTACCAGCTATTCACTGAAGTACCCAAAGCGAAAAACCCGGTAGCGATTGCCTGCAATACCACGCAATACATGGAGTTTTCGAATGAAGAGCCCTTAGAGAGCGCGTGGAGTAAAATGTTAGTTGCCAATGACCAACAATCCTATCAACAAGCCATGCAACAAAGTCAAGGCCCCAGTGACTTTTCATTCAAGACAAAATTCACCGGAAAAATGCCAGCATCAAACTACGCTCTTGGCATCGAGTACCTGAGTAAAGTTGGCGATCCAGAAATAGATGCGATACCCAATTTAGATGAAAGAATGCAAGCAGTCCGCGACTCTGCTATCACATTTCATATTACACGATCTAACAATGGGGAATGTATAATCAATCCGCATGTTGCACCCGCCATGAATCCCGGCATATTTCTTGCGAAAAAAGCCAATGCGGTTTTAGAAAGTTTTGTCGATTTAGATCGACACAAAGGCTTGGACGCCAAAGGCCCTAGTGACTTTTTAAATGATATACGCAAAGAACTACTTCGTTTACGTCAAAACTTTGACCCTGAATTTGTCAAACCAATCATTGAAAAGTATCATGCAAATAAATCATTCATGACGCGACTCAGCAATCTGACAAAGATTGGTGATATACCAGTGCGTTATGATTTTAAGGTAGCAAAAAACCACAAAAACCGTGGCGAAAATGACGTCGAAGCGCTCACCCGCATTCTGTGCGATGAGCATAAAAAAGTCCTAACAATCGATAAATTAACAAAAATAGCCATCATCTATCTCAACAAAATAGTAGCGCAAAATCTCTTAGCGGGCACACCCAGCACCCACATCACACTCTCAATTTCCAACCTGAGCGAAGCCGCGTTACTGGATAAAAGTCTCACAGACTTGCCACCCTCGTTAGATGGGAGGTTTGCCGCTATTTTTAAACAAGTTTGCCTAGCAAACGGCCATGCATGTACCGATACGACAAACTATCGATATACACTGACAAATGAAGAAGCAAGAGAATATCAAGCTTCATTTAAAGCTCACAACCCGGCGCATTATACAGCGACATCAGCCGTTCGCAAAAAAGAGCACTTAGAATCACAACAACCAACACCACTACAAATACAAGAAACACCCATCATGCAAGAAATACACGCAATTCATCGGACTGAACACAACGAATTGCTTACAACAAAAAATACAGCTATCCAAAGCATCACTCGCAACACCGATTTAACGAGAGACGCCAAAGTAGCAGAAACAAACCGCATTGAAGACCGTTACAAAAAAGATAGCAAGCAATTACACGACCAACAACAAGATGAAGTTAAACCTTATACCGAATTATATAATCACCAACAAAAGTTTTTGAAACAGATTTATGACGAAGAAAAAGGCTTACACAAGCAATACAAAATAGCCTTAGAAGACATAGAATCTCGACAACGCAACGGCAAGCTTTCAGTGACTGATGCTCAGCTGGAAAAGCAACATAAAAAAACCGATCTAGATACTGGCATAACCAACTTGCAAACAGAATTTGACAATCAGAAGACTTTCTTCAGCAATGAGCTCCATAATCTACATGTTACAAGAGAAAATCGAAAAAATCTAAACGTGAATCAAGCTATAAGAGCACTGCAGCGGCATCCTGCCCCAGAATTCCAGAAATATGTAGCCATAAGCAACCAAAGCCCTGGTATTTTCACTAATACTACACATACTAACAACCCAACAATATCAGCCATACTCTCGGCACAGAATGCGAAACTTCTGCAACTTGCAAAAGATCACAGTAGGCAGCGCCATAATATAGACTACCAAAACTTTTTAAATCGTGATGCATTAAAGGTGATAGATAGAATAGATCTATCGTCAAATCACCCACGCGCACTTGCTGAAGAAAACCAGCATCAAACAAACTTAAATGCAGCGCGGTTAAAACAAGCTAGCGAACTTGAAAAGGAAGCACAAACGTTTAATGCTCAATTAAAATTAATATCTAATCAAGTCAAGTATTCTACTCCGAAAATACTAGAAACAGAGCAAGAAGTGGCTCTAAAAGAATTAAAAGAATATCGCGCAGGCGAGATCAAAAATGCAATGCAGCAACTCAAGAATGACGCTACGAATGATGCATGGAAAGCCCCTTATAAAGCGCTAGCCGATTCTTATGATGCGGTTGAAAAAGCCCAAAAAGAACTCCACAAATTTGAAAAGAAATTTTTTATTGATGCCTATAAAGATCTCCAGAAAGCAATTGAAAAAGCTAAAAAAGAAGGTCACGAAGAAAAAAGCGATTATGTAGCGAGTCTAATTGTATCTAAAGTAGCAGCCGATGCGAAAAAATTCGCAGATGAAAAAATTCCATTGGAAGCAGCACTGGAACAAGCAAAAACGACGCAAAAAGAAAAACTATGGGATTTTGCTGAAAAAGCAGAGGCCGCACTCCCAAAAAAATCTGCCGCTGGAACCACTCGGCCAGCGCTACAAGTTGCAGTTGCAGCAGCAACAGATAATCCAGTCAATGCATTGGAAAAAGCAAATAATGCAATAATGGCTGCACATGCCCTCATTGCGCCACTAGGAATGGCCGTACCAATAGCAACAACAATGGCGGCAATCAAGAAGGCACGTACAACAGCAACAGATGCAGTAAAGTTATTATCGACACTACCGCCAAAATATCAAACAGACCAAAAGGCGGTCGAAGACGAACTACAACATCTAGACACAATCGTTATTCAACTAGAACGACGAGTTGCTCAAGCACATCCACGGCAACCAGTGCAACAGCAGCAGGCACTACTACAACAGCAACAAGCATTGGCTAATCTTTTACAACAAGCAAGTTCACTGGATAGAGCAGTGGATACTCTAGCACAACATGAAAAAGCAGAAGCGGATAAATTAAAAGGGCAACCACCACAGGCATATAGACAGTTAGCGCAACAGATTCTATTAACACAACAACAACAACTCGCCAAAGCAACAGAGCTATTGCAGAAACTATCCGCTCTACCACCTGATAATGCAGCTCAGCAATTACACTCTCTTCTAACACAAACGGTTCAAAAGCTGGAACCTCGTATTGCAGAAAAAAACAAGTTTCTTACTGATCTGAAACAACAGGTGCTACAGCAACAACAACCTTCTGGAAATGCAGCGGCATTAACAGCACAACAACAAACAGCACAGCTAGCAGTTCAGCGACAACTGCAACAGGAAATAAACGATCTGCAGGCAGCACTAGTATTGCAGCAGCAAGCACAGCAGCCGCCACAACAACCTTCTGGAAATGCAGCGGCATTAACAGCACAACAAGCAGCACAGCTAGCAGTTCAGCGACAACTGCAACAGGAAATAAACGATCTGCAGGCAGCACTAACATTACAACAGCAGCAAGCACAGCAGCCGCCACAACAGCAACCTCCGCACCGTTCAAACATCCATGGCTCCGAAGACAGCCTAAGCAGCTTATCATCAGCGGCACCTCTAGCCACTATTGTGGCTCAGCCTGGCGGGCCTAAACCTGAAGATGCCGATGATCTTTCCGCTCAAAGAGATTATAGTCAGAACAATGACGAAAATGTAGATTGGAGCGAATTTGATATTAATGATCTACTACGAGATCGAGATGATGAAAAAAAAGGCCCATCCAACCGATAAATTCATTTTTGCAACGCCGTCTCCAACAGATGGCGTAATTCTAATAATTGCCCATGAAAAAAATGCCCCGCCCCTGGCATGCGAATCAATTGCGGCGCTGGATTGCGTGTTGCTAGCCAAGCGTAAACATCTTGCGGCAACACCACATCATCTTCTTCTCCTTGCACCACAATCCAAGGACAGGTGATAGGCGGCAAATCCAATAAATCAAAACGCGGCACAGGTGGTGCGACACTCACTAATTGCGCGACAGGCATTTGTGTCGCTACGTGTGCTGAAATAGCTGCGCCAAATGAGAAACCCGCTAGCCAGACTGCGCTTTCAGGCGCAACGGTTTTTACCCACTGCACCACTGCCAACAAGTCCTCTCGCTCACCAATCCCGTCAGCAAACGTACCGCCACTTTTACCCACACCGCGAAAATTAAATCGCACTGTGCGCAACCCCAAATCCCCCAATGCGCGGGCCAACGTCGACACCACTTTATTTGTCATCGTGCCACCAAATAATGGGTGCGGATGACAAATGATGGCGATGGCTGATTGTTGTGTAATATCTGTTTTCACCGGTGTTGCTAATAATTCCAAATCACCTGCGGGACCTGGTAATACAAAAGTGGTTTCGGTTTGGGGGAATATTTGCATGATGATCCTCACTAATGAATTCTTGATTTTCAGAAACAACGTACTACAATGGTAGACACACTTCGTTTTGTCCACCCTACAAAATTAGCTATTAAACGTAGGGTGGACAAAGCGCAGCGTGTCCACCGCTCTCCTGATCCACCCCTCGCCACAATACCGCATTTTCAATATATTTTTTAATAACTAATTGGACATCAAACCATGAGCAATTATAATCGCTTATATGTCGAGGGTGGAGTATATTTTTTCACTCTTGTCACCTATCAACGCAAACCGCTCTTATGTGAAAAACACATCCTAGCGCGACTCAAAGCAGCATTTCGCTATACAATAAAAAAATATCCTTTTCGTATTATTGGACTTGTTATTTTACCAGACCATCTTCATTGCATTTGGCAACTACCAAACAACGATTATAACTTCTCAATTCGGTGGAAGAGAATTAAATATTACCTTTCTATTGGCATGCAAGGAGAAATCAGCAACCATCGCAGGGAAAAAGCTATTTGGCAGCGACGTTTTTGGGAGCATTTAATTCGCGATGAAGATGATTTACAGCGGTGTTTGGATTATATTCATTATAATCCGGTAAAACATGGGCTTGTAGAGAAGCCGTGCGATTGGCAACATAGCACATTCCGGCATCTTGTTCAAAAAGGATATTATGATATCGACTGGGGGAGCATTGAGCCGGCGGGGATGAAGGAGCTTCACTTTGAGTGATGGGCATGCAATGGTGGACACGCTGCGCTTTGTCCACCCTACGGTTCTACATACGGGCTACGTTACTAACATCCCTTTACCATACACGGGAAATCGGCTGCAAATGTCCATTACTTTTTCTTGCACGCCGGCAATCACTTGTTCATTGTGAATTTCATCTAAGACATCACAAATCCAGCTTGCTAATTGCTCGCATTCCTTTTCTTTAAAACCACGTGTTGTTACAGCCGGTGTACCAACTCGAATACCGCTGGTGATGAACGGGGATTGTGGGTCTTTGGGTACGGCATTTTTGTTTACTGTAATATTGGCTTTGCCCAACGCTGCATCGGCGTCTTTACCTGTGATATTTTTATTGATTAAATCAATTAAAAATAAATGATTATCAGTGCCACCACTCACGACATTGTAACCACGAGCAATCACTGTTTTTGCCATGATACGCGCGTTATCTAACACTTGTTGTTGATACGCTTTAAATTCGGGTTGCAACGCTTCTAAAAACGCAACTGCTTTGGCAGCAATCACATGCATCAATGGGCCACCTTGATTACCGGGAAATACCGCAGAATTTAATTTCTTTTCTAATTCAGGATTGGCTTTCGCTAAAATCAAACCACCACGCGGGCCGCGTAATGTTTTATGGGTTGTTGAGGTCGTCACATCGGCAATTTGCACAGGTGATGGATATAAACCAACCGCAATCAAACCTGCTACATGCGCAACATCCGCCATTAAATATGCGCCAACACTATCGGCAACATCACGCAAACGCTGCCAATCCACACGGCGTGAATAGGCCGAAAAACCACCCACAATTAACTTCGGCTTATGTTGTTTTGCCAATTGTTCGACTGCTGCATAATCGATGTAACCATTCGCATCCAAACCATACGAGACAAATTTATAAAGTTTGCCGGAAAAATTCACCGGTGAACCATGGGTTAAATGACCGCCCTCTGCCAGCGACATCCCCAACACCGTATCACCTGGTTGAATCATCGCCGCATACGCAGCGGTATTCGCTTGCGAACCTGAGTGTGGTTGGACATTAGCATAATCGGCGCCAAATAATTTTTTGATACGCGCGATCGCCAGCTCTTCCGCCACATCGACAAATTCGCAACCGCCGTAATAGCGCTTATGCGGATAGCCTTCGGCATATTTGTTGGTCAGCACGGAACCCTGAACTTGCAGCACCAGAGGACTCACGTAATTCTCAGAGGCGATGAGTTCGATATGTTCTTCTTGGCGAATTTTTTCATCTTCGATGGCTTGATAGAGAGCGGGGTCAAAATCGTGTAATGAGGTTGTTTTGTACATGGCGTCATCCTGCTAAATGATTGTTGGTGATGATAATACGCTCGTCGATGTTATGCAGCAAGTAGCCCGTATGCAGCGCAGCGTAATACGGGATTTGGCGCATACCACCCCGTATTACGCTGCGCTGCATGCGGGCTACTTCACAGTAACCGATAATCTCGCTGGCGTAATTCTTGCATCTGTTTGATATAACGGTTAATCAGTTCTACTGTGCCTATGTCTTCACGATGGAAAAAAGGGCCTTTAATTAAACGCACCAAATCTTCCGTGTTTTTTTCGGCTGCCACTATCGATTCCGCCATACCTACAATCGCTGCAGCTCGCCCACCCGTCGTATAAAACTTACCTTCTTCTATGCTCACAGCACCCAGATAAAGAGAAGTTGCATCTTGCAAACGACTAACATCCAGTATGGCTTGGCCAATGACATTATCAGGGTATCCTTCTGGCACGATACATTTGCTCACGGTGGCTTTTTTTTCAAACGCCACCAACTCTCTCGTCAGCGTTCCACTCACCATCGCTTCACAAATTTCGACAAAATCCGTTGCCAATAAAGCCAGTATATTGAGCGCTTCCGGATCGCCCAAGCGCGCAGCCAATTTCACTAACTGAATGCCTTTTTTCGTTGCCATAAAATTACCGGAAATAAAACCCATATAAGGCTCTTGGTATTCATACGTGAGCGCAGTAATGACTGCTTCATTGACATGCAATGCCGTTTCATAATCTGTTTCTGATAAAAATGGCAGTCGATGATTGGCGAATGAATAACAACCCATCCCGCCTGTATGGGGCCCTTCATCATCAACATAAACACGCTGTAGCGTTTGCATCAGCGGCACTGGCACTAATCGATTGCCATCACAAAAACACGTGAGTGTAAATTCTTGGCCAATGATTTTTTCTTGGATCATAACTGCATGGCCTGCTGCAGAGAGTGCTTCACAGTACTGCACAGATTCATTGAAGGAATGCAAATGCTCGCCGCCAATTTTAACGCGTTGCCCGCTATTGGATTTAATCACATACTGATTTGAACCTAAGTGTTCTAAATACTCGCGTATGCCATACGGCTCTTTGAAAATACGCTGTTCGATGAGATTTTTCGGATGCAATTTCTTGAGAAGACGGTGTGGAAAAAAGGTGTTTGTTTCTATTTGCGCTAAATTTTTTTTCGGGCCAATGGTTGCAATGCCTGCTTTCCATAAGGCATCCGCCAAGCCATTGGCCAATGGCGCAACCGGCCCAATAATCACAATGTCAATTTGCCAGCGTTCTGCCAAAGCCAGCACCGCCTCCACATCATGGATATCACCTACCCAATAGTGCTTGGTCAGTTGATCAATACCAGGATTTCGTGTCACACCACAACAATACAAAACTGGTTGATGGCGAGATCGATGCAGCGCTTTCGCAATGGCATGTTCGCGTGTGCCTGAACCAATAATAAGAAATTTTGTTGTCATCCGTGACCTCAACAAACACTTCGGTGGACAAAGCGTAGCGTGTCCACCAAATTTTAATCTACAAACGCGGCTGATAATACAATGGCATCACCCGCTCAACATACCCTTTCGCAATATAATCCCGCATCGAAAGAAAAATACTTTCTGCCAGCGTGCTATCAATATATGGCAAGATCGCCATCACATTACCCGTTTTATTGGCGACTGCTGCAATCGCATTGCATGCAGCATCCTGCAACACACACAATCCCTGCACATGCATTTCCATGAGTAACCCTGAGGGAATCACAAACTCCGCTGGTGGCATCACGACAGATAACACACTAGACAAGGATAAAAATTGCGTAAACGCATTGTATTGAAAATCATTGATAGCATGCAACGTGGTTTGCTGTTGTTGCACCGCTTTCGAGTGTATTGTCACCGCTATGCCGACACGGTCATTGGCAAGACCAGGAACCAACCCAGCCTCCGCCAGAAATTTTGCACCTTGTGCAATACCCAAGATCGGTTTGCCCAACGCATGCTCAGCTCGCAGATGCGTTAACAATGCCGCTGCATCGTCCTCATCTGATGACATCTTGCCTACTAATACATAACCCGCAAAACCGATCAGTGCCGTCACATCTGACGTTAAAACATGCGGCTGCATACCCGCACGCTGAATAGCCTCAGCAAGGTGGCTCATAGGGTAATTCTCATTGGCTAGCTGGATGACTGCGATACGCATGACTACACTCTTGAACGTTTTACGACGTTGAAACATACCATATATTACCACTAATGACAATTTTATGCGCAAAAATACATAATAAAACCTTAAGGTTCCACCTATAGAATCAGCTACTACCTCGCAATTTTTGTACTTACATGGAGATAAGTAATCATGCCCAATTTAGTTGTCCGTTTACTGAACAATGAACAAATTTCACCGCAGGAACTGTATGCTATTTTAGCCGTCTCAGGCAAGGCAGGCGGTCTAGGTAAAAGCTTCCAAGCAGCGACTCGTCATCCACTTATTAAAGCGGCTTTCACATGTGGCGGCGATGCAAAAGGAAATTCAACAGCGACTGTTACTAACGCAGCTGCATTACTGGCAGCAGCTACAGCATTTCGCGATGGTGCAAACGGCATTAGTGCTAATCCAGGCAAAGCAGCGTTATTATTTGGTTTATTACTGAATGCACCAAAAGCTGCCAATGATACAAATGATTACACCGCCCTTGTATTGCAGGCGCTTGAGTCACTTTATCGCAACGAACCTGCACTTAAGAAAGACTCCACCGAAGTATTATCTGCACTAACAGCACGCCGGCAAACAATCGCAGAAGCTCAAGGAAAACGCTTAGCGGAAGAACGAGTCGCTGCAAAAGCCAAGGAAGCTCAACGCATAGCCGATGCCGCTGCTGAAGCTAAACGCATAGCCGCTGCTGCCGCTGAAGCCGAAGCAAAAAAACCTGAAAATGTCGTTAACAGATTTTTAAATGACATGGTTGCCTCTACACAAGGCAAAAAGCAAATAACCTATATTAAACATCTCCAAGAGAAATTTTTCTCTGACAACATAGGTAAGTTAGCGCCAGACTCACAAGCATACTTACTGGCCCGCATGGAACAAGTACAAGCAGCAGGTTGCAAAAACGTTGTTGATGCACGTTTTAATGAAATCAGAGATACAAGAAACCCGTTTAGACAATTCTTGCTTAATAAACCCCAAAGCAATACAGATACATGGGGCCGTCTGCTTAACAAAGTGAGAGCGGCTGTCAATCCTGGCCCTGCACACACTCACCAACAAGATCGTCGCCCCTAGTAAATCGTAATCTATATGTAGCGCAGCGTGTCCACCATCCGTGTTCGGTGGACACGCTGCGCTTTGTCCACCCTACGACTCCTGCTGCCAATCCTGGGCCTAAAAACACACACCAAAATAATTCGCACCCCCTCCTTTGAAAAAGGAGGGACGAAAGGTCGTTTTTAATACTAGACATTGCCGGGTATACATACCATAATCTGCGTTTTTCCTATCCTCGAAAAGGGAGATGTCACGGGAAATGACCAACAACATTATTGAACTGCGCGGCGTCTCTAAGACCATACACGATCTTGGGATCTTGTATGACTTGAACCTCGAAGTGCGCAACGGCGAGTTTCTGACTTTGCTCGGCCCGTCCGGCTGTGGCAAGACCACGTTGCTACGTCTTATTTCTGGATTTGAAGAACCAACAACCGGGCAGATTTTCATTAATGGCAAAGATGTGGATGGTCTGCCACCGCATCTACGTCACGTGCATACAGTTTTCCAAAGCTACGCCCTGTTTCCACACATGACCGTTTTCGAAAATGTCGCCTTCGGATTGCGTTGTAACAAAGTCCCCAAAGCAGAAATTAATTCCCGCGTGAACGAAGTCATCAAAACCGTCAAACTCGAAAAATACGCGCAGCGTAAACCAGACCAACTTAGCGGCGGCCAACAACAACGTGTTGCTATCGCTCGTGCTGTCGTCAATCGTCCATTGGTGTTATTGCTGGATGAACCACTGAGCTCTCTCGACTACCGCTTGCGTAAAACCATGCAAATCGAGCTGAAGCAATTACAACGTAAATTAGGCATTACGTTTATATTTGTAACACACGACCAAGAAGAAGCGCTCTCGATGTCAGATCGCGTCGTGGTCATGCATGAAGGTAGCATCGAACAAGTGGGCACACCCAGACAAGTCTATGAAGCGCCGCAAAATCTCACCGTTGCCAAATTTATCGGCGAAGCCAATATTTTTGATAGTGAAATTTGTGCGATGGATGGCAAACAACTCACGGTCAACATTCTTGGCCAACAACGCGTGATTAAAAGCTCACGTGCATTCACCGTCGGTCAAGCAGTTCATGTATTAGTCCGACCTGAAGACCTACGCGTCTGGGGACAAGCTGAAGTGGATGACTCAACGGATATGTATCCCGGCACCGTCGAAGAAGTCATCTACAAGGGCACAACAGTCGATCTCATGGTAAGACTTGCTAATAATCAACTGGTCGCCGCCACTAAGTTCTTCGATGAAGATGACGACAAATTAGAGTACGTCATTGGCGATCCTGTCTGGGCAACCTGGGTATCTGGCTGGGAGGTAGTGTTACCTCATGAAAGCACATGATAACAGCTTAAAATATTTTTCCCTCGGCACTATTTGGCTATGGCTGATTGTATTCGCCCTCTTGCCTTTCGCACTGGTCACACTCGCGAGTTTTGCAAGTCATGATGACACACATCTCTTAACAACACCGGCCACGCTACTGAATTATTTTCAGCTAAACAATGCCATCTATCTAAAAATCTTTAAACAATCTTTTTATATTGCCAGCACCTGCACAGTAATTTGTTTATTGTTGGGCTATCCTTTTGCCTACACGATTGCCCGCATGCAAAGTCGCTATAAAAGTCTTTTGATGTTACTGATTATTATCCCCTTCTGGACTAGCTCACTGATTCGCACGTACTCCATGATCACCATGCTAAAACCCAAAGGCATCATCAATTCGATCTTGCTCTGGACTGGCATCATCGACAAACCTCTGCCGTTACTGTTTTCTGACACATCCGTCATGATTGGTTTGGTTTATAATCTGTTGCCATTTATGGTATTACCGCTGCTCACTAACATCGAGCGTCTAGACAATCGTCTCATTGATGCGGCACGTGATTTGGGTGCTAATCGCTTCACTACTTTCCGGCGCATCATTTTGCCGTTAACGATGCCAGGCATTTTATCTGGCTCGATTCTGGTGTTCTTACCCGCGATGACAATTTTTTACATACCGGATTTATTAGGTGGCTCAAAATCCATCTTGCTTGGTAATTTAATTCAGAATCAATTTTTGATTGCGCAAAACTGGCCGCTAGGCTCAGCAATCAGCGTGGTATTTACCTTAATTCTTGCTGTGATGTTATTGGTTTACTGGCACAGCATGGGTAACAAAGAACGGGATCTCTTATGAACAAATTACCCGTCACATCGTATCTTACTGGTATTTATCTGTTTTTTTACATACCCATTATCTTTTTAATCATCTACTCGTTTAATAATGCGCAATATTCATTGATATGGCATGGTTTCTCCATGCGCTGGTACCATGAATTATTTGCGGATGGCGATTTATGGGTTGCCGTGCTGCACTCGCTCCTGCTGGGTATTTCTGCCGCCACAGTCGCCATGTGTGTCGGTGGTCTCACTGCCATCACCATGTATCGCTATGATTTTTTTGGGCGGCGCTTATTGTCTGGTTTGATTTTTATTTTAATTTTATCGCCTGACATCGTCATGGGGATCTCGCTATTAATTTTATTTAGCTTGCTCAGAGTACCGCTCGGTTTTTGGAGCTTGCTGTTAGCGCATATTACGTTTTGCATCCCGTTTGTGGTCGTGACGGTTTACAGTCGCATTGTGAGTTTCGACGAATATATTTTTGAAGCAGCCAAAGACTTAGGCGCCAAAGACTCCGTCATCTTAAGCCGCGTCATTTTGCCTTTGCTCTGGCCAGCACTGCTATCGGGTTGGCTGTTAAGCTTCACATTGTCGATAGATGATGTCATGATTAGTTACTTTGTGGCGGGCCCTGATTTTGAAATTCTACCGCTAAAAATTTATTCCATGGTACGACTTGGCGTGAAACCGGAAATCAATGCATTGTGTACAGTCACCTTTGGCTTAACACTGATATTGGTTGCCATCTCGCAACTCGTTTTAAGGAAAAAACCATGATGCGTTTTATCACTGTAGCACTGGGACTGCTAATCATAACCCCTTTGTTTGCAGCTGAAAATATTGTGAATGTCTACACCTGGTCAGGCGTTATCCCTGATTCAGCTATTCGTCAATTCGAAACTGAAACCGGCATCAAAGTGAATTTCTCCACCTATGACAGCAACGAAGTCATGTATGCCAAACTGAAAGCAGACAAAAACCCTTCGTATGACGTTATCGAACCTTCGAGCTATTATATCGATCGCATGCGTCGTCAAGACATGCTAGCAAAGTTTAACAAAGCAGAGCTCCCTAACTTCAAAAATATCAACACCAGCTTCCTCAATCAATCCTATGATCCCAAAAGCGAATACAGCATTCCTTTTATTTGGGGCATTACGGGAATTTTTGTGAATAAAGAATATCGTGACCCTGCGAGCTTCCAACGCTGGGCTGACTTGTGGAACAAGAAATACGCCGACCAAATTATGTTGTTGGATGATTCACGCGAAGTATTTTCCATGGCATTGCGCACACTCGGCTATTCTGTTAACGACGAAAACCCCGAGCACATCAAGCAAGCTTACTTGAAATTAAAAGAATTATTACCCAACATTAAAATTTTTAATAGTGCACCTATCTCCATTCTAGTGGATGAAGATGCGAATGTTGGCATGGTATGGAATGGCGATGTCTTCCGTGCGAAAAAAGAAAATCCCCACGTTGATTTTATCTTTCCAAAAGATGGCTTTGTGGTCTGGGTGGATAATTTTGCCATTCCTAAAAATGCGCCTCACGCTGCCAATGCACATAAGTTCTTGAACTTCATGATGCGTGCCGACGTGGCGAAAGCCGTTGCAATCGATAACAGTTTTCCAACTGCTAATTTAGCGGCACAAAAACTCTTACCTGCTGATGTGAGAGACAGTAAAACCGTGTATCCATCACCGGATGTGATGCGCCGTGGTGAGTTCCAAACTGACATTAGTGACGACGCGCTCTCCCTGTACGAAAAGTACTGGGAGAGGCTCAAGATGGGAGGATAGTGTATTCCGTGTCATCAATATAATTTATATGCTAAGGGAAAAAATTATGACATCTCTTTTTAGATTTGTTGTGGTTATGATAGCATTCTTTGTCACACAGCCTTTATTTGCTGCTGAAAACGTAGTAAATGTCTATACCTGGTCCGAAGAAATTCCTCACTTTGTGATTGCTCAATTTGAAAAAGAAACTGGCATCAAAGTAAATTACTCCACATTTGACAGCAATGAAATCATGTACGCAAAATTACGCGCTAACAAAAATGCGGGATATGATCTCGTTGAACCCTCCAGTTATTTTGTTGAACGCATGCAACATCAACATATGTTGCTGACACTCGATAAAACAAAATTACTCAATGCAAAAAATCTTGATCCTGCATTTTTAAATCGTGCTTATGACCCTCGAAACGAATACAGCATTCCTTTCATTTGGGGGATTACAGGGATTTTTCTTAACAAAAATTATTATAATGAACAAGATGCTGAACAATGGAAAAATTTACTCGATAAAAAATATGCGAATCAATTAATGTTTCTGGATGACTCGCGCGAAGTATTTTCGATGGCATTGCGCATGTTGGGTTACTCCATCAATGATAGTAATCCGGAGCATATTCACCAAGCCTATCTCAAATTAAAAACGCTCATGCCTAATGTGAAGCTTTTTAATAGCGAAGCAATTATTTCAATCTTAATTGATGAAGATGCCACAGTCGGCATGGCATGGAATGGGGATCTTTATAAAGCGCATCAAGAAAATAATAAACTCCAGTTTGTGTATCCCAAAGATGGCTTTGAAATTTGGGTGGATAATTTTGTCATGCTAAAAACCGCGCCGCACCCAGAAAACGCCTATAAATTTTTAGACTTTCTGATGCGGCCTGAAATTGCGAAAGCGGTGAGCATGAATATTCACTACTCCACAGCTAACTTGGCCGCACGCAATTTACTGCCGCCTGAAATTAAAAACAACCCAGCGCTCTACCCTACGCAAGCCACATTAAGTCATGGCGAGTTTCAAACGGATGTCGGTGATCAAGCGCATGTCTTGTTTGAAAAATATTGGGAACAGTTGAAGATGGGTGGGTAACCAATAATCCCCTCTCCCGTTTTCGGGAGAGGGTGAGGGCGTAAATGTTCTACACATTCCCTATGTGAAACGTCACAACCCTCATCCCCAACCCTTCTCCCACCAGTGGGAGAAGGGAGAGAAAAAACATAAGGCTCGGAGCAACAACATGCAACACACATGGCGACCACTTAAAAAAAACGATAAAGTCCGCCTTATTGCACCAGGTGCTGGCAGTCCTATCACCACACAACCTTCTTCCAATTGGCATGACCTCGAAAAAAGTTGTGAATTATTACGAAGCTGGCAACTTGAGCCTGTTTTTTCACCGATTATTTTTGGCGACAATACCAGCTATTACAATTTTGCTAACACAGATCAGCATCGTTATGATGACTTTGTCGATGCTTTTCAAAGTGATGCTGCAGCCATCTGGACATTTCGCGGTGGTTACGGCAGCGATAGAATTGTACGTGCACTCCATAAAAATACGATGACACCTTCATCACCCAAGCTCTTCATTGGTTTCAGTGATGTGACTATCATTCACAGTTATCTCAATCAGCACTGGCATCTCAATACATTACATGCATTGTCTGCACGACAATTAGGTTTGCACTTGGTAAATGCGGATGATGTAGAAGCCACACGAAAACTTATTTTTGGCGAGAAAAATACCGCTTCTTTCACATTAACACCACTGAATACCGCCGCTACAAAAAAACAAGAAATCATAGCACCCATCGCCGGTGGCAACCTCACTCTCGTGCAAACATCATTGGGCACACCGTGGCAAGCACCGAATCAACAAACTATTTTATTGCTCGAAGATGTTGATGAAGCACCGTATCGAATCGCTCGCATCTTACAACAATTTCTTTCTAATGGATTCATTGATGCGTTGGCAGCCATTAT
The DNA here is from genome assembly GCA_013286085.1 of Gammaproteobacteria bacterium. Classification (GTDB taxonomy): domain Bacteria; phylum Pseudomonadota; class Gammaproteobacteria; order DSM-16500; family DSM-16500; genus UBA5158. Next base: position 26,077 of record JABDGK010000025.1, read on the forward strand.
TTTAGGAGATTTCATGCCGGAAAAAAATATGGATTTGGTGCTCCAAGAATTTGCCGATCAAACAGTTATTCCTGTACTACGCTATCAGGGCATCGGCCATGGCAAACACAATCATCCTATTCCATTAGGCTCATCTGCATCATTATCGCTTGGCAAAGAACCACAACTTATTATCCCCACATAATCGTAGGGTGGACAAAGCGCAGCGTGTCCACCCTACATTTTTTATATATTTTTCAATGTGTTACTGTCAACAAACCCTCGCAAAATATCGACTATACTTAAAAGATATAGCCAGCATAACGAGGAGCAAGACATGAGCCGAAGCCATTTACCAACCCCCGAAAAACAAATTAGCTTAGATGAATGGCTTGATCTCTTACAACGTGATTTAAAACAATATTTACAACATAAATATATCGCGCACACACGATCAATTAAAAAAGGCGTGTTGGCTTTGTTTTCTCAACAAGCCACCCATAGCGATTTTGCTTCCTTGTTATTTTCTAATAAAACAGGATTAGACGACATATTAGGTCAAGAACATAAAGAACTTAAAGATATCTTTGCAAAATCACCCTATTCAAAAAAAGCACTTTTTAAAACCCATGCCCTCATTAATAGAATAAAAAAATTACGCGCAGACGGTATCATCAACTCAATGGACGATGTAAAGAAATATACGGATGTTGCCGTGCGTCAAGCGCAAGGTTGTCAAAATCCCGTGTGGGATTTGGCTGAGATCACGTGTGAACTTTATCACGATGGGAAATCTTCACAAGGGATGGCGGCAATTCTCCAACATCATACTTGGCTGTTTTCTAATGCAACTGCTGTCTTTGCGGTGATTGATTCAACCTCTGATCCCTCTCTCATTGATCCCAAGACCAAAAAACCGCTGGGTTATGCTGAACAAGCTCAATATCGCTACCAACAACAGTACGCAGCGCTACGGGAAGAAATCCGTACTTTTACACAGATATATCAAGTCAACGCAGTACAAGAATTTGATGCTTGGCTAACGCAATTTAAACAAGATTTAAAACTTTATTTACAACATAAATGCATAAAAAGCATGCCTTCTAGTTTCGCTACACTTTTTTCAGCACCACCACCATTGACGCTATTTCAGCGCATGATACTGTCACCTGAATCAACATTAGATGAGATAATGAAAAAAACAGCTGATATTCAGCTTCTATTAAAAAATTCTCCAAACTCACAAGAAGCGCTCACCAATGCTTATCAAGTTATTCAAACTATCGAAAAATTACAAAGTAGCGACAAACTCAACGCTGGAGAAACCGCGGAAAAAGAAGTTGTCATTCATAATATGATTCAAGCACTAGCACTCATCTGTAAAAAATTACAAGTATCTGGTCATTCAAAAGCATTCTTACCTTTACTTGCAGACGCTTGCGCATCATTAGCAACACTGTCTGGGACCGTCTCTTCGGTAAAAACAGATGGCGGAGAAAGTGCTGCGAAACTACGTCAAGACGTAGAAGTAACCGTTGCGCAGTATGTGAAAAAACATACCAAAGAATTGCAACAACCAGCACAGGCTGCTGCAGCTAGTCATATTTCTGATACACCGCAGTTTCCATAAGTAGCCCGTATGGAGCGCAGCGTAATACGGGATTAGCGCATACCATCCCGTATTACGCTGCGCTCCATACGGGCTACTTATTAAATCGGATTCACTTTCATCATGACATACGGATTATATGCTTCGGTTTTAAATCCATATTGTTGATAAAGACCATGCGCATCTTCTGTCATCAAAAACCAACGAAAAATCCCGCGCAAACGTGGATGTTCAAAAATATATTTCATCATCGTTTTGCCTAATCCTTTCTTACGATGCGGCTCATCAATAAATACATCCCATAATGATGCAAACTCCGTGAAATCCGTAATCACACGCGAAAAACCAACTTGTTTACCTTCATAAAACACACTAAAACACACAGAGTTTTCGACAATCAGCGCAAACCGTTCTGGTGGCAATCCCGTGGAATAACGCGATGGTACGCATAACAAATTATATAAATACGCTAAATCGAGGGTTTTTTTATTGGCACTGAACACGTAGCCATCGACAGTAATATCGGGATAATCAGGCTTATAGCTCATAACAACACTCACTTTTGATGAATAATTAGTCATAAATTTTAAATATTACCTAAAATTTATAGTTATGTTTTTATTTTACACAGATCCTCTTACCAAGAGGATTTTCTCAGTATAAAATACCACATTACATCTGTAACTACGTTCTCTTTGGAGTTTACACAATGAAAAAAGCGGTAGCAGCATTAGTCGTGTTAACCAGTATCAGCCTAGTGGGTTGTGACAACATGACGAATCAAGATGTCGGCACCTTAAGCGGAGCCGCACTCGGTGGCTTAATTGGTAGCCGTTTTGGTGGTGGCACAGGGCAACTAGTGGCTGTCGGTGCTGGCGCACTTGCAGGGGCTTATATTGGCGGTAAAATCGGCCAATCCATGGATAATGCCGATCGAGCCAGAATGAACAGCGCCTTTGAAAATAACGCCGTCGGTCAACCCGCTTACTGGCAAAATCCAAAAACAGGCACCGCTTACGATGTGACACCCACTCGTAATATCACAGTCGATGGCAATCAATATTGCCGTGAATATCGCTCTGTTGCGAATATTGCTGGCAAGCAACAACAAGTGTACGGCACAGCGTGTCGTCAGCCGGATGGGACATGGCAAGCAGTGAATAACAATTAAGATTATTTAGTTTACTGTTAAGTAAAAACAGCGCTCTTGAGCGCTGTTTTTATATGGTTACTTTTTAGAATGCGGAGACGACGCTGAACCAAGCCCTGCCCGCTGCTTAACTTCTTCTTTTTCTTTCATTCCCTGCGTTTTAGTGCCACGAGACGATGCGGCTGCCATATCATCGTCTGGAGAGAAAAACTTAAAGTGCTCAGCAGAAGCACTGGATGATGCTGCACCAAAAGTCACACTCGGCCTAGCTGCCAGCTGCTGAACCACACTATGTTTCAAACGCTCTACAATAAGTGGCTTCGCTGCAGACTCGCCAATTCGTTGTCTTGGCAATTCCTTATCTCCTTCAGTTCTAACAAAATGCTCCTTTGGAATCCGAAAAAGTGCTTTTTCCTCGCCGACACACACACGTTCATTCCATATTTTCTTCGCACCAAATAGTTTATTATCAGCGGGCGGTGCGGCATCAAATGGATCCATTCTTTCTAATACTTTCCAGGCATTCATAATCCATTGAGCCGCTTTATCTTCTAATTCTGCTCTTGCTGCGATTGCTTTATCTTTACCTTCTCTTGTATCAACCACCTCTCTTTCTGCGGATGTCACTGCTGCTTTTGCTGCGTCTATAGCACGCTTCTTTTCTTCTTTATCGTTATATTTTACTCTTTCTGCTTGTGCCAAAGCAGTCTTCATTTGCTCTAAATGTTGTTTTGCATTCGCTTTAGCAGCACTTTTAATTGTCTCATCTTTTTTTGCAGAATTTAATTGGTTATAAATATGTTCAATCTTGTCATACAAATGTTGTAACACCTCTTCGAGGTTTATGTTACCCAACATTTTAGCTGCGCCTAAAATATCATATTCTCTTTTTGTTTTCTTCGCTGCAAATGCTTTTGCATCATCAACTAGATACCCTTTTTGTCCACGCTCCTCTAATGCTAATTCAAACCCGACTAGTACATTCTCTAATTCAATCACATCATCTTTATTACTACCACGACCAGCCGCTTTTTCTCGCGACTCAACATAAAAATCCATATAATTTTGAATAATAATTTTTTGAATATCGAGCCTTAATTTAACCGTATCACCGCCACTTTGTTCTTCGGCTAGTCGAATGTCTCGCATTAAAGTTTGAACTCGTAACCTTGCTGCAGCACTAATCTGACTCGCAGACTGAGCACATTTAACTTCAAATTCGTGAATAACACCGTGCAATCTAGATTGTTCTGTTTTTTCCAGTTTCATCAAGTTATTGTACAAATCTGGCAACTTAAATTTAATAGGAATTTCTAAGTCAACATGGCGCGATACAGCCAATTCGTTCCACTTTTTTGTCGCTACTTGCGTCATCTTAGTAATGGCAGTTATCGCATTCACAAAATTATTTCGATCAGCATCAGAGCCTTGCTGCTTCACAAGATATTCTTCTACTTTATTAAAAATATATTCGACAACTGCATCAGTCATCCCACCCAACTGTGACAGAAATACATCATCCAAATCAGCCTCTTTTGTTTTTGGATCAAAAATAGTAATTTGATCAAACACCAATCCAGGGGTTTTTGCCACATCAAATGCTCTATCGGTTTCTTTTAAAAACCTTCTCATCACCTTTAATAACCCATCGTCATTTGTACTTTCAATATAGGCATCTAAATAGGCATAAATGAAAGTCTTCTTAAAATTGTCCGCCACTAGACTTGCACTAATATCTTTTTTATGTCTATGCCATACAATCGCTGTTGCATCCATAATTTCTGCGTCTGAAAGTGTTCTAAGCTCATTGGGAACGGCTACTTTCATTTTCAAATCAAAATCAGCCAACTGTTCTTTTGACAACCCTTCAACTTCAGAACAAATGCGTCCTACTTTATCCACATAGAAAAGCTTATCTTGATCTTTTGTGTGTACGCGAACATAAGCCATTTCAGAGTTAATAACCACTTGATCTAAGTTATTTTGTAGTGGAATAACGGATGTCACTAACAAGTCACATTTTCGCGGACGTCGGGTAAGATCAATCTGCTGATTCATTTTTATTTGAAATTCGGCATATCGTAATCGATGGCTATCTGATTCAATACTGGCTGCATTTTTGTGCGCGTTTAAAAGTGCGGCGCCTACACCACCCAACGCCATCATAACAAGACAACGATTCTCATTCTCCAGCTCTTCGTTTTGTTCGTTTTCTCGCACTTTAATGATATTATTGGCCTCGCGAACTTTTGTGGCAATCATGTCTTTCTTACCAATCAACTCACCACCTAACACTGAATTTTTTCCAAATACTTTCCCTCTCAACTTTTCCATTGCTTCCAAAAGTGAAGCGTATCGTGGTAGACGTTGCACACCTTGAATCGCACCCGCACTGTATGCATTCAACTTATTTTTAAGCAGCCATCTCTGGAATTCTTCCTGCTGAATCATCGCATTTTTAAATGCATCCAAATTTTTTCCAAACACCTCCCCACCTATGATGGGAGCCAAGTCACTTTCATAAAGTTTGATTTTTTCTTTTAGCAGAACGAGAAAAATTTGTGGAACC
>JABDGK010000025.1:31393-32689 GCA_013286085.1 Gammaproteobacteria bacterium
GGAAAAACACTCGTCAAAAATGCTCTATAAGGTTCCACAAATTTTTCTCGTTCTGCTAAAAGATCATCCTTAGTGGCCGCTTTTACAATATTTTCAACAAACGATTTCATGTTATCTCGGAATATTTTTTCGGTTGAAAGAAACTCATCAAGCGCTTTGTTTAAACCGGCCTCATTTTTTGGAAGATCAATGATCCTCTCAATTTCATCTTTTTGTTCTTCCGTTAAATCCCCAGCCACATTCTGCAATATCGCGTCTACCTTCTGCGACTCCTGCGGTCTTTCCTCTAAGACTCTTTTTTCTTTTGCATTACCAACATAAAAAATCTGCCAAGGCTGGTCTTCCTTTTTAACTACAATATAGGTATCCACTTTTAAACTCGAAAGCGCAATATCGCCTTCTGGCTTGCTCTGCATAATCGTAAAGTTACGATCTTTTACTATGACTGGCTCATCTTTTTTTGCAGCAGAAAGAGGAATACTGCTGGATCCAGCAGAAGAAGATGATTGGTCTCCTGAAGTTACTGGCACTTGGTCTGAACGCATATTTAGTTACCTCAAAACGCTAATGTTCTCTATCTATAGAACTATTATAGGACAATATTTTAAAACTGTGGGGTGGCGACATAATAATCAAATAAAATCAATGTGTTAATAGATAGCCCTGAAGTGGACAAAGCACAGGACGCCCAAGCTACGATTCTCTTTCGTTAACTTCGATCCCACCCTATAATCTATCTCTCCAGATAGGCACAAACAGGAACAAACTTATGAAACACATTGGTTTTATTGGCTTAGGCATCATGGGCAAACCCATGGCACTGAATTTGATGCGCGCAGGGTATATATTACATATCTGTGTACGACGACCAGACATTGCTGAGGAATTAACTGCCGCCGGTGCAACAGTACATGCCACCCCCAAAGACTTAGCGCCTGCTGTCGATGTCATCATCACCATGCTACCCACAACACAGGATGTCGAAGAAGTCTTGTTGCGTAAGAACGGTATCATTCACACAGCAAAACCCGATTGCATTGTCGTTGACATGAGTACAATTTCCGTCGCACACACACAACGTATCGCCGACCAACTTGCACAAGCTAAAATTGACATGCTCGATGCACCGGTTTCTGGCGGTGAGCAAGGCGCAGTTGAAGGAACGCTCTCTATTATGGTCGGCGGCAAAAGCGCCGTCTTAAAAAAAGTTAATCCGATTTTTGAAGTATTAGGCAAACAAATCGTCCACATCGGTGAGCAACATGGCGCGGGACAAATTGCCAAAGCCTGCAATCA
>JABDGK010000026.1 GCA_013286085.1 Gammaproteobacteria bacterium
TACGTTACTTTTATGCAGCGAGGCATTCACGCTCACGGCTATGTTACCATGCCTAAATTTAAGCGTAATCATGATTGAGTTTATCTTATGACGAACAAGCAAGGATTAATAATAGTAGGCGCTGGAGGGCATGCAAAGGTTGTGTTAAGCGTAGCTTTATTAAATTCTGAAAAAATAGCAGGCTATCTAGATGATAACCCCTCTCTCTTAAACAAATTTATTGGTGAGTACCCTGTCATAGGTAATACCTCTGCTTTAGCGTCGGGTTTTGAGTCAGCCGTTGTTGGCCTTGGAGATAACCTGAAACGCAAAACCATAGTTGAGCGTTATATTTTCGCGACTAAGTGGAAGACACTCGTGCATCCAACAGCCTATGTGCACCCTTCCGTGATATTAGGAAAAGGAACCGTTGTATTTGCTGGCGCTATTATTCAACCCGATGTGGTAATAGGCGAACATTGCATTATTAATACAGGTGCAACGATAGACCATGATTGTGTACTGGGGAGTTATACACACATAGCGCCGGGAGTACATTTAGCGGGTGGTGTAAAAGTAGGAGAAGGGTCGTTTTTAGGAATCGGCAGTGTAGTCATTCCCGAAATTAATATAGGTGATTGGGCACAAGTGGCTGCTGGCGGCGTAGTAATCAACCCTATTCCCGCAAAAAAAATCGTCATGGGTGTGCCGGCCAGGGAGCGAACAATATGTCCGCAATAAAACTCCAAAATTTGAAACAACCATTCCATTTTCTTTCATGGCCTACTTTTGCTGATGATGAAATTTTAAAAGCGTCTCAAGTATTGGCGTCCGGAAAAGTTAATTACTGGACAGGCGAAGAAGGCCGCTTATTTGAAGAAGACTATGCCAAAGCAGTCGGTACAAAATATGCTATAGCATTAATGAACGGCACAGTAGCATTAGAAGCTGCATTAGCCGCATTAGAAATTGGCCCGGGTGACGAAGTCATTACAACCTGTCGTACGTTTATCGCATCAGCCAGTTGCATCGTCATGCGTGGTGCAACACCCATACTCGCCGATGTCGATCCAATTAGTCAAAATATCACTGTTGAAACCATCAAAAAAGTACTCTCACCAAAAACAAAAGCGATCATTGTTGTCCATTTAGCGGGCTGGCCTTGCGATATGAAATCAATCATGCAATGGGCTAAACAACACAATTTATTTGTCATTGAGGATTGTGCACAAGCACATGGCGCAAAATATCAGGATCGCCCCGTCGGGTCTTGGGGTGATATCGCTGCATTTTCTTTTTGCCAAGACAAAATTATTACCACAGGTGGTGAAGGTGGGATGATCACAACAGATAATCGTAAAATCTGGGAAACAATATGGTCATTGAAAGATCACGGAAAAAGCCACGAAGCCGTGTTTGAACGCAATCACCCACCAGGCTTTCGCTGGGTGCATGAATCATTTGGAACAAACTGGCGCATGACAGAAATACAGGCTGCCATAGGGCGTATCCAATTGCGTAAATTAACCGAATGGACGCAATTGCGACAACGCAATGCCGCCATACTGACGACCCATTTTAAACAGATTTCGGCTTTTAAAATCACCGAACCAGAAAAAGATATTTACCATGCTTATTATAAATATTATGTTTTTGTAAACCCCGAAAAATTAAAATCCGGGTGGAACCGGGACCGCATTATGCAAGCTATTAATACAGAAGGTGTTCCTTGCTTCAGTGGGAGTTGTAGCGAAATTTATTTAGAAAAAGCATTTGTCGAATCTGGGTTAACTCCGGCACAACGATTTCCCATCGCCAAAGAATTAGGTGAAACAAGTTTACTATTTTTAGTGCATCCTACATTGACTGAAAACCATATGCTGTATATGGTGCAGATTGTAAATAAAGTAATGGACGAAGCAACGAGCTAATTAGGGCTTAATAAGGAAATTGAATGTTTACCCAAGTACTCAGATGGCGTAATCGACTGACTGCGTTTCTTTTTGATACAGCTATGATTCCGGTAGCTTGGTTAGGTGCCTATTGGATTTTTTTTAATTTGCGCAGAATACCCGCCGATATTATTCAACCCGCGGTTCTATGGATTTTGCCGTTCATTTTTTTACAAGCGTCTATGTTTTGGTTGTTTGGGCTTTATCGTGGTGTTTGGCGTTTTGCGTCAATTCCTGATTTAACTCGCATTACCAAGGCAGTTATCATGGGTGTCATTAGCATTTTATTGATATTTTATCTCGCCAGATTCCCTTTTGCATTACCTAGAGTGGTGCCAGTTTTATATAGCTTACTGCTAATCGGAAGCTTAGCAGGAGCACGAGTCACCTTTCGCTGGTTGAAAGATTATCGCCATTTTTTTCGAGATTGTCAGCGTGTCTTAATTGTAGGTGCAGGTTATGCAGGCGAAGGATTAGTACGTGATTTATTGCGACATGATAATCACCTCTATCAACCTGTTATATTAGTTGATGACAATCCTTTCAAATTAGGTAGAGATATTCATGGTGTGCGAATTGCTGGTAAATTTGATGATATTCCAGACCTTGTTAAATACTACGATATTGATTTAATTCTAATTGCGATACCGTCAGCCTCTTCCGCAGAAATGCGGCATGTAGTCACTATATGCGAACAAACAAAAATTGTATTTCGTACTTTGCCAGGTATCAGTGATTTAGCAAAAGGACGTGTCGATATTAAATTATTACGTGATGTTTCATTAGAAGATTTGCTAGGACGAGATCAAGTCCAACTAGATTGGTTTGCAATAGGAAAAGATTTACAAAATAAAACTATCGTCGTGAGTGGCGGCGGCGGATCCATTGGCTCTGAATTATGCCGACAAATAGCACCGCTTGGCCCCAAACAACTTATTATTATCGATAATAGTGAATACAATCTCTATTGTATTGATATGGAATTGAAGAAAAAATTTCCTAATTTAATTTTTCAAAGTTTATTGTTAGATGTGACAGACCGTGTTGGCGTACATCACGTATTTGATACGCATCGCCCTGATACGGTATTTCATGCCGCCGCTTATAAACATGTTCCATTACTAGAACAACAGGGGCGCGTTGCTATACATAACAATGTACTTGGTACAAATGTTTTAGCAAATGCCGCAGTAGAATATCATGTAAATAAATTTGTATTGATTTCAACAGATAAAGCCGTCAATCCTGCTAATTTAATGGGTGCAACTAAACGTGCAGCGGAAATTATTTGTCAAAATTTACAAAAACACGCCATAACAAACTTTATTACGGTGCGATTTGGTAATGTCTTGGATTCAGCGGGTAGTGTCGTGCCTTTATTCCGTAAACAAATTCAAGCCGGTGGACCTCTAACAGTAACCCATCCTGAAATTACAAGATACTTTATGTCTATACCGGAGGCATCACAGTTAATTGTACAAGCAGGATTATTTGGGCAAGGCGGTGAGATTTTTGTATTAGACATGGGCGAACCCATTAAAATTAGCTATCTCGCAGAGCAAATGATTAAATTGGCCGGGAAAAAATTAGGGCATGATATTGATATTATTTACACGGGACTTCGTCCAGGCGAAAAACTGTATGAAGAGTTATTTTACGGTCATGAAGAATTGCATCCAACAATTCATAATAAAGTACTATTAGCAAATGCATCAAACGTAGACAAAAATCTACTGGTTAATATACTTGAACGCATGGAAAAAGCATATAATCATGGTGACGAACACGTACTATGTGAACTACTAAGTCAGCTAGTTCCGGAATATAAAAATAATTTCAACCATTCTACAGAGACAAAACTCTACTCAGTAACAGCGACCTCTTGAACGGTATTTTCAAAATTAATTCTTTCTTTTTCCACGACAAGCGGTCTTTTCATAATCCGGGTATTAATTGATGCGATGTATTCTCCGAGCAATCCTATAAAAAACAACTGCACTGATGAAAAAAAGAAAATCCCTATCAATATAGGAGCCACACCGATACTAAAGCTATTCCAAAAAAGAAATTTTAAAATGAGAAATATGCCTGAAAAAAGCAAGCTGAGGGTAGCAAGAAAAAATCCACACATAGCGGCTATACGTAACGGGATTTTAGAGTAACTTGTGATACCCAGCATCCCAATGTCGTATAAAGTATAAAAATTATTTTTAGTGATGCCGCGTTTGCGCTGTGGTTGATTATAGGGAATTTCTGCAATATCAAAACCAATATCTGCAATCATCCCACGAAAATAAGGGTAAGGATCATCATAGGAACGTAGAATTTTAATGACATCTTTATCGTACAAACCAAATCCAGTGAAATTTTTAATCAGTTTAACATCCGCAATACGTCCTATCCAATAATAACCCATGCGACGAATGTTATACATGAACTTGGATTCTTCACTTTCAGGTTTCACGCCAATGGCTATTTTATAGCCCTGCTCCCATTTATGAATAAAATCTTTAATCATACTAGGAGGATCTTGTAGATCCGACACGATAGAAACAACCGCATCTCCTTTCGCTTGCAAAAGAGCATGGTAGGGTGAGCGGATGTGTCCAAAATTTCGTGTGTTTACGATAATTTTTACATTCTTGTCTAGTTGGGCGATTTTTTTTAATCGTTCAACTGTCTTATCATTGGAGGCATTATCAATAAAAATATGTTCATAGCGATAATGAGGTAATTGAGCGAAAACATTTTTTACTTGTTGATATAAATCTTCAACATTATCTTCTTCATTATAACAAGGAGTGACGATACTAATTAGTTTCATAGCGATTCCTAAATATTGTAATATGCCACTTTTTTCAGCTATTATTAGGGTGCTACGCTCATGTTTTTCTGAACAGCAAGCTTAACAAATTCTTCAAATGAAGTATGAATATGTGCGATCATCTCAGGAGTTAATCCATGATGACATCCCAATAACATTCCACCACGCATTACCTTGTCCGCATTGATGTATCCTGCAGCTGATTCACGCCGTATAATTTTACTAAACCCAGGCTGTCGTAAAATATTTCCCGTAAAAACAGTTCGCGTTTGGATATTACGTTTCTCAAGAAAAATCTGTAACTCTTTACGTGTGAATGGCGCATCATCTTTGATCGTGAGTGCAAAGGCCAACCATCCCGTTCTCGAATGGGGTAATTGTTTTGGTAAAATAAACCAGTCTGAATATTGACTAAAAAATTGCATATGCGATACAAAAGCTTGTTCACGCATATCAATATTTTGGTTCAGTTTGTTCAACTGGACTAACCCAAAAGCCGCACCCATTTCAGACGGTTCAAGATTATAACCAATCGCTTCAAAAACAAATTTAGCATCATAATCAATGTCATTCACTTGAATATTAAAACGATTCTCAATTGCTTCAGACTCAATAAAAAGTGAAGAACTACGCCCCCAACTTCGCAATAGCTTGGCACGCTCAGCTAATTTTTCGGAATTAACACATAACATCCCGCCGTTACCTGCGCAGTTAATAACATGTGAGCCATAAAAACTGGTTGTACTAACATCGGTATAACGCCCGACAGAAAGACCATCCACTGTGGCGCCTAGTGTATCGGCAGAATCTTCAATCAGAATAAGATTATATTTATCGGCAATTGCGCGCAATTTTTTCCAATCAGGAAGATTACCCAATAAATTGGGAATCATCATCGCTTTCGTATTGGCAGTAATCATGGCTTCCACTTGATCTGCATCGATATTAAACGTACCTGGCAAAACATCGACAAAAGCGGGAATTAAATTATTTTTTATAATAGGGGCAACAGTCGTTGCGAATGTTAAAACCGGTGTAATGACCTCAGAGCCCGCTGGCAAATCGAGAATTTCAATCGCTAAATAATTAGCTGAAGAGCCTGAGTTAACCATGATCCCGAAACGCTTATCAAATAACCCAGCTACTTTTTGTTCCATGTCACGAACGTGCTTGCCCATTTGAGTGGAGGTACGTAACACAGACACAACAGCCGCGATTTCTTCTTCACCATGAACTGTTTTGCCATAAGGAACATGCATAAATTGTTGTGTAGTCATTCTGAGGTCGTTTCCATAAAATGTTTAATTTGGTCAAGAGTAATATCGCGCATATTTTTTTGCAAATGATATGCCTGATACCAGTTAACAGTTTCTTTTAACCCTTTTTCAAGGTTCCAGCGGGGTTGCCATCCTAGCTTTGACTTGGCTTTTGCACATTCTAATCTGAGATAACCTGTTTCATGAGGATGTGAGCTTTTATCCAAAGCCCAATTTTTAGCATTATCCAAATAGTTCACGACCTCTGTAGCAATCCAATTCACGGGTTTTACATCATCGTCATTAGGACCAAAGTTCCAGCTTTCATTGTATTCTGTGGGCGATTCATGCAAACGTTGTGCAAGTAGTAAATAACCGCTAAGAGGTTCTAACACATGTTGCCAAGGTCGCACCGCATTCGGATTGCGTATGGATACCGATTGCTTATTTAAACAAGCACGAATAATGTCGGGTATTAAACGATCTTGTGCCCAATCACCACCGCCAATAACATTGCCAGCACGCGCCGAGGCAAGTGAAATATGTAAATCATGAAAATAAGAATTACGATACGCTGCAGTAACCAGTTCTGAGCAGGCTTTACTATTGCTATAAGGATCGTGCCCCCCTAACCTGTCAATTTCGCGATAACCCCACTGCCATTCTTTGTTTTCATAGCATTTGTCAGTAGTGACATTAACAACCACTTTGACACTACCTACTTGTCTTATAGCTTCTAAGAGATGAACCGTACCCATCACATTGGTCGCATAGGTCTCAACAGGTTCGGCGTACGAATAACGAACAAGAGGCTGTGCTGCCATATGAATAACAATTTCTGGTTTATATTCGCTCAGCACGCGAGACAGAGCACTATAATCACGTATATCACCAATAATACTGGTCATCCCTTGGGATATATTGGCAGCCGTAAAAAGATTTGGGGTAGTCGGTGGAGTCAGCGAGAAACCAACCACTTCTGCATGGAGAGACTGAAGCCACAACGATAACCAACCACCCTTAAAGCCAGTGTGGCCTGTAATCAATACTTTTTTTCCTTGCCAGAATTTCATAAGAGTCATTACTTATGTTAAGCAACAATGTCGGAATGGGAATTCGCCCTGTTTGGTTGCCACGTTTTCCAGGGTGGGCACCCAGTTGACCATAAATCTTCTAGATAATTCTTATCTCGTAACGTATCCATCGCATGCCAGAAACCACGATGCACAAAAGCGGAGAGTTGATGCTCCAGCGCTAATTGCTCAAGAGGATATTTTTCCCAAATGGTATCGTCGTCTTTAATGTACTCAAGCACTTTCGGCGATAGTACAAAAAATCCGCCATTAATCCACCCGCCGTCACCATGCGGCTTTTCATTAAAACCCGTGATTTTATTGTTATCTAACTGCAGCGCGCCAAATCGGCCGGGGGGTTGTATCGCTGTAAGCGTAGCTAATGTTTTCTGTTGTTTATGATAAGCTACAAGCGCATCAATATTAATATTCGCGATTCCATCGCCATACGTAAAGCAAAAATCCTCGTTATCCAAGTGATCCGCTACTCGTTTTAAGCGACCGCCTGTCATTGTATTTTCGCCTGTCTCAACCAGGGTCACACGCCATGGCTCCGCATTATTTTGATGAATGTGTATCTTGTTTTGCTCAATGTCAAATGTCACATCTGACATATGTAAAAAATAATTGGCAAAATATTCTTTAATGACGTAACCCCGATAGCCTAAACAAATAATGAAATCGCGGATGTTATACGTAGAATAAATTTTCATGATATGCCAAAGAATGGGCTTACCACCAATTTCAATCATGGGCTTGGGACGAACTGTTGTTTCTTCACTAATTCGGGTACCTAGGCCACCTGCTAAGATCACTGCTTTCATGATTAAATCCCTTTTTCTTAACAAAATTAACTAAACAAATCTATTGCACTTGGTGATAAATGAAAGAGAGGATAAAATATCTCGGACATATATGCAAATATACTTAAAAATAAAAAATCATGGAGCAAAAATGAAAGCAAGACTATGGAATATAAGAACTCTATTTATTATTAGCATGCTGATCTATATATTGTCACAAGTGTATACTTTTTATTATGGTGTCAGAACATTAACGGGTGATGGTTTGGGTGGTGATGGCGCCCGCTATGCTGCCTGGGTCATGGATAAACTTTCCTTATCAGATTATTTTCAAACGTTGTCCGCCTATCATGTGCAACGAATACTACCCGGTATTATTGTGCATTATGTGATGCTCTTATTTCACCTTGACCTTCAGAATCACACCGCCATTATCAAAACATTTCTTCTGTTTGATAATATCATGGTTACTCTGACGATTATTGGCTTATTTAGCCTTGCGCGTTACTTAAAATGGACAGCAGAAGCCACTTATATTGCCTTTATCACCCTGGTATTTAATTTTGTTATTTTAAAACAAATGTACCACTATACGATACTGACAGATTATACAGCTTTTACGCTTGGATTTTTTCAAATTTATTTCTACATTAAAAATCAAAATATGTATTTGTATCTCACCTCATTAATTGGTGCATTTGTTTGGCCAACTTTATTACTAACCGGATTATTGATGCTGATTTTCAAGGCTGATATGTTTCAAAAACAAACATTCAACCCGTCGGTTGACTTTTATCATAAAACAAAAATTTGGAAGATTTTAGCAGTAGCGCTACTGCTTTCTTGTATATCTACTATTATATTTCACTTTGAACAACAAAATTTATACCTATATTTGTCGAGTTACTATGCTGAGGCTGAGCTACTGAAGCAGCACTTTCTTTTCATGCCATCCTTATTTGTAATTTTGCTCTATGCATCCTATATCGTGCTGCCTTTCACTCTTCTATTCTGTAGCCAAATATTCAAGAAAGACAATATTAATAAAACATTACTGATTAATGTAGCTATTGCTATTTGCACCTATGTGGCTGTTACTTGCTTAATTCACTATTTAAGCGACCCCGCGTTACCAAAGCCTGCAACATTCGCTACCTTTCTCCTGAGACCCGTATATCCCGTCCTTGCCCCTGGATATTCTTTTATTGCTTATATCCCATTTTTTGGGCTTGGCACTCTTTTATTCATATTTTTATATACAAAAATGAGCTTTAATTTATTCTCATCCATTTCCGCGGTGACTGTGTTATTACTGTTGATTTTTTTCATCTTAGAACCAGAACCACGGATGACAATTAACTATTTTCCTATGGTCGCAATACTGCTGGGGGCTTATTTAAGTCAACAAAAAATATCACTCTCTTTCTGTTTTTATTACGCTGCTTTGTCGTATCTTTTTGCACGCGCCTGGCTGCCAAATTTTTATCCTTATGCACCCGTACCACCTTATCTTCATACTGGATTGATTAGTATTCCAATAGGGATGATTCTTTTATATGCACTAATAAAAAAAGAAGGCCTGTATGGGAAGTAGTCAACAAAAACGCATGTTAATTGTCACGACTGTTCCGCAAACGATTAGAGCGTTTTTATTACCTTTTGCAACTTATTTTCGTCAGCAAGGTTGGCGTATTGATGCAATGACGGGGAATCCAACATCGTATGATGATATTTATTCCCATTTTACCAACGTATGGGAAGTTAATTTTTCACGAAATCCATTTGCACTTAATCATTTTACTACCATACCTAAAATGATTCGACGCTTAATCTCGCAGGAAAAATATGATTTAATTCACGTGCATTCTCCCGTTGCAGCCTTTGTCACACGTTTTGCATTGCGAAAAATCAAATCAAACAAACCAAAAATAGTTTATACCGCCCATGGATTTCATTTTCATAGCGGCGGCAATTTAATAAGTAACTTTCTATATATTCTATTAGAAAAAATAGCTGGAGTGTGGACTGACATTCTAGTTGTAATCAATAAAGAAGATGAAATAGCCGCCCATAAATATAACTTAATCCCCTATGGAAAAGTGCACTATATTCCGGGAATTGGCATTGATACTAAAAAATATTCTAATCATGCCATCTCAAATGATCAAGTTAATGAATTACGCCAAGAGTTAACGCTACAAAAAAATGACCGATTTTTTTTAATGATTGCGGAATTCACTCCTCAAAAAAATCACGCTCTTATCATAGAAGCTTTTTATAAATTAGCCAATCCCACCTTACATCTCGTATTCGCAGGCACAGGCAAAACACAACCTAAAATGAAAAAATTAGTCGCGCACTATGGGTTAGAAAAGCAAATTCACTTTCTAGGTTTTCGAAAAGATATTCCCGAGTTAATTTCTGCATCTATTGGTGTCATTTTAATTTCACAACGAGAAGGATTGCCACGCAGCATTATGGAAGCCATGTGCTTAGGAAAGCCTGTTATTGGCACAAATATCCGTGGCATAAAAGACTTAGTTCAAGCAGGTGCGGGAATTATTATTCCCCACAAAACAAGTGAAGAATTGGTAAAAGCACTCACTTTTCTTGCCGATAATCCAGAGCAAGCAACATTAATGGGGCAACAGGGATCAGAACAAATTTCCCATTATCATTATGAAAAAATTTTACAGTTGTATAATGCCATTTATGAAGAAAGTCTTATGGCCATTCCCACCCTGTAAGAATAACTATCTACTTTCTGCTTGCTTGGAAAGAAAATATTGCACTACAAGAATTCTTTTATACGCATACACCAACATAACCAAGATTAAAAATGCGGGGACATACATCATCTTTTCCCGCATTCCCAGCCCTAAGTTCGTGCACATGATCCCTAGACATCCCATACCAACCAAAAAAAACAACATAAAAAACTGGGCTAATCTTATCTTATTTTTTATATAGCTCCATATTTTTCTATTCTTGTAGAAGAAAACCACTAACCACAATAAATAAAGATTTTCAAACGACCCGACCATACCCAAGAGATTTCTTGCACCGATGAACAATGGTAAAAATAAATTAGCGAAGATTAAATAAGGCACAAATAAAAATATTAGGTATGGGTTGCGGGTAGGTACAGGAATACTTGTGCCAATGCTCATATTAGTCTGTTGACGGATAACATAGGATGAAATGGTATCTCCTCCGCCATGCACCATCCGTCCATAATCTTGCAGCACTGGCATTAATAAAGCGATTATACATGTTATAAGTACAATAATCCCTATTTTTGCAAACATGTTCCATTTGCTGCCCATCAATACAAAAATAATTCCCGCAACAACTATAATAATAAATAAATAAGGCCTAACTAAAAAACCCATTAATGATGCTATTAACAGTAAAGAAAGACTAAAAATATTTATTCTTCTTTGTGCAAAGAAAAATAAAAATATACCAATGGATAAAAAAGCAAAAGAATCTTTAACAAGGCCCGCACTCCAGAAAAAATACGATGGCCAGCAAAGCAATAATAATGCGGGGAATAAAAGAATTTTTGGATCAACCAGAAAATATCTATATCCATCAGACAGTCGATCAAGCAAAATTTTATAGGTTAATAAATAAAATACCGACCCCAGAAATCCCAATGACGCAAAAAATAAGAACGCGCCAAGTATAGAGTCGCCTACCAAAAATAATTTGAGATACCCCAGTATGAATAAAGCAAAAAAGTATCCTGTTCCTGTATAAGTTGTCGTGGCATTTACAAAATACCATCCAGAATCAGCGCCTACATGAATATTATAATAGTAATATAAAACTCCACCAACAAAATGTCCTAGTGCGCTCAGCATGACTATTTTTAGAATACTAGGTCGATTAAGGTCATACCGCACTAACAAAAAAAATACAAAAATTAATGCGGTAAAGAAAGATAAAAACCCGATCACCAAACCCTGAAAATCCACTTCACTCCCTCACACCAGCTAAAACAAAGAATTGCATTGTATCAAGAATAAGAAGAAAATAGCATCAAAAATATCCTCAAGGAATGCAATGGCATGCCCACTTTATTATATATACCCAGGTTTGATGAATGTGGTCCTGGACCACGTTATAGGGTATATCAATACTTAGACAGCTTAAGGAAGCTGGGGCTCAATATCACTGTAAAACCGCTGCTGGATATTCAATATTTGAATGATCTTTATTTCAAAAATAAGCGATCTATACCCTATTTAATTAAAATATATTTACGCAGAGCCATTTTTTTATTTTTTAATAAATCAAAATTTGATTTGGTTTTGATGGATGGTGAGCTATTTCCATTTTTACCTTTTTTTATTGAAAGAATGTTTCTTCCTAAGCGGTATATCATTGATCAAGATGATGCTATTTTTCATACTTATGATAAGCATAAATCTTTTTTAATCAGACTATTGTTGGGTGGAAAAATTGGTAAAATATGGAAGAATAGTCAGCATATTATTGTGGGCAACGCTTATGTAAAAAAAATTACCCTATCATTAGGCGCAAAACAAGTGACTGCTTTACCCACTGTGGTGGATGCAAACAAATATAAACCATCAAACACAACTACGAATGCATTGAAAGAGGAAATCATTATAGGATGGGTTGGCTCTCCAGCCACAGCAAGCTTATTATCACTCATTCATCCCGCCTTAAAAAACGTTGCTCAGAAAGCGAATATTGTTTTATACATTATTGGCGCTGAATATAATCTAGATGGCGTGAAAACAGTCTGTATTGATTGGAAAAATGGATGGTCAGAAGAAGAAGAAATTAAACTAACCAATAGTATTGATATTGGAATCATGCCACTGCTTGACGTACCGTATCAACTAGGAAAATGCGGCTTTAAACTTATTAAATACATGGCTTGCGCAAAGCCCATGATTGCTTCTGCCGTTGGCATGAATATAGAAATTATAGATCATGATCAAAACGGTTACTTAGCATCAACCCAAGAAGACTGGGAAAAATATTTATTACTCTTAGTAGAAAATGCTGAAAAACGCAAGCTATTTGGTCAGGCCGGCAGAGAAAAAATGTTAGCAACATATAGTCTCCAAGCCACTTCGCCTATACTCTGCGACATCGTCATGCGCGCTTATTCAGATCAAGTCTGAATAAATGCACTGATATTTTTCAACTGCTATTTGTTTAGAAAAATGCTTTGCAAATAAATCATCGAAATCCTGGCAATAACCTTGCGTATTGCGTGATTTTTTTAAGAATTCAATTACATGCTCAGCTGCTTTCTTAGGCTCTGAATGGACCTCTGCTAAATCCAACAAGATACCCACGTTATGCAAATTAAAATAATACTCCATATCACCATATTGTGTGTTCGTAACGGAATACAAATGACACGCGACTATTTCCGCAAATTTTGTGGGTGCTGATGCTTGTTTCGCATACGATGGCTTAACAAAAAACACGCACAAATCAGCAATATTGATATAATGAGATATTTGATGAAAATCTACAGCAAGTATTTTGCATTTCTTTTTTTCTATCTTATAGTTATCTACATTAGACTCTATAAGCGCATGCTGCCCTTTATTTAAAAATAAAAATTTTATATTAGCGTCAAGATGCATTAATTGTGCAAACAATTTAAATTCCGCATCTAAATCATATGATCCATTTAATGAACCATTCCGCAAAATAATAATATCATTTTGTGCATAGCCCATCTTTTCTTTTAATGCTAGTTTTTCCGCAGTAGGGATAGCTTGAAATAAATTTAAATTGGCGCATGTTGGTATAACAGAAATATTTTCTGGTTTAACATAGTAATTATCTTGAATGATGGGTTTAGACACATGTGTCAGCGTCACAACATGGTCTGAATTTCTATAAAGCGCTAACTCTAGTTTCTTCAACAAGCTTGTCAGTAATGACGGTTCTTTTAGGCGCCCTTCCATTACTTTTTCATCAATAGCAAAGCCTCTAATATCAAATAATAATTTGACCTTAAATATTTTTTTCAACAACATGCCGATCACCGCGGGTATGATGCTTCTCGCATGAACAACCTGAATTTTTTCTTTGCGAACCCACTTTGCCGAGACAAAAAAGGCCGCTAGTATTTGTGTAAAAGTAGAAAACATACCGAAACGATTTGAATATTCAAAATATTTCCACTGAATATTCACATCCTGTAATCTTTTTTTCATCCCACTAAACTTGTCTTTATCTGCTGGCTTCTCAAATGAAAGTAAATAAATTTCATTATTTTTAGCTAGCTCTAACAAATACTGAACTACTTGTGATTCACCCAGTGCTTCAGTCATGCCATTTAAAGAAATATATAAAATTTTAGCCATCTAAGTCACATTACTCCACCATGAGATAGTTTCATCTAATGCGGCATCCAACGTATATTGGGGTTGCCATTTGACCTCAGTGAGCAAACGAGTGACATCTGCTGTTAAGATATTATGCGGCGCATCTGAAGATCCATCGTCTTGATACTGTATCAATCGAGTGTCTTGTAATTTGTGTGCAATTAACGACATCAGTTCACGAATCGCAACCGGTTTACCGGAAGCAATATTCACAGGACCGTTGACTTCTGTATCTAATAATGTGACTAGCGCATCAGCCACATCTCTAACATACATAAAATCGCGAACTTGATTACCATTCTTTACTTGGAAATTTTTTTGATTGATTAAACTGTTAATAGCGGCAGGAACCAATCGCTGCGGATACTCATCAGCCCCAAATAAATAAAATAATCGTCCCCATGCCAATGAGACCTGTTGCTGTTTAGCCATCGCTTCAGTCAGCAAATATAATGCATATTTTGCAGTCCCATACAATGTCTCAGGTTTGCACGGCGTAAAAAACTCCTTACAACTACTATAGCTCCAGTCATACTCTGCACACGAACCCACAAAAACAGCTCTCTGACCATCCATCCGTATAAAAGTATTTAATAAATGTATACTACTCGTTAGCCATTGAAGATTGAGTGGGGACGCCCAAAACTCACCCGGCTTAGCGTACCATGCAAGATGCAATAAATGGCTCGGCCTAGTTTCTTGCAATAAACTTTCAACCGCAGCAGCCTCATGCAAATTCACGTGGTGCCAGAAAATATTTTTACTCTGGATGGTAGGTTTTTTCTCTGAAAACGTGGCATATACTTTGTAGTTTCTCTTAACAAGTGAGTCGAGTGCATGCCTGCCAACAAATCCTGTAGCGCCCGTCACTAAAACAGATTTCATCGCATAAACCTTGGGAAATTTTTATCCCCATCGGACATAATAACTTGTTGGGTTGGTGGCCAGGTGATCGCTAACAGAGGGTCATCATAACGAATCCCCGTCGCCGCTTCAGGATAATAATAATTACCCATCCAATAGGAGACCTCAACATCATCACAAAGTGTCTGAAAACCATGTGCAAAACCATCCGGCACATACAAAGCTTGATTATTTTGTGCTGACAACTCAACGCCAATCCATTTACCATAAGTGGGGGATGTTTCTCTGATATCGACAATCACATCGTAAATAGAACCACGCCGACATGACACTATCTTAACTTCGCCGTGTGGGAACGCTTGATAGTGCAACCCTCTACGTGTTCCTTCTTTATGGTTATATGAAATATTGCACTGAACAAAATGACTGTGTAAATTGAATTTTTCTAATTCCTTTGTACAAAAACTCCGCGCAAAAAAACCACGCTCATCTGCAATTGGTTCAAGCGTAATGATAAAAGCACCCAATAAAGACGTTTCTTCAAACAACATAGTTAAACAACTAAAAGTTCTGGTATGGGGATCACAAACTTTCCACCCCAATCCTTAATAAAAGCCATCTGCGTAATAATTTCGTCTTTTATATTCCACGGCAACACAAAAAGATAATCGGGTTTTGCTTCCATTATTTTATCTGGATGTAAAACCGGTATACGAATTCCCGGCAAATAACGACCTTGTTTATACGGATTTTTATCCACTGTAAACGAGAGAGAATCGCTATCAATGCCGCAATAATTTAATAAGGTATTTCCCTTAGCAGGAGCACCATAGCCTGCTATCGATTTCCCAGCTTTTTTTGCTTCAACAACAAACTCTACTAATGCTTGTTTTAAGGTAGCAATATTCGTTGCGAAATCTTTATAGGTGCGAATATTGTCTAAGCCAAATCTTTTTTCACTAGCGGCTAATTCGGCGACGCGCTCTGTTATCGGTCTTGCCGTATCTTCTTGATGTTTTACAAAAATGCGTAAAGAACCACCATGCGTGGATATTTCTTCAACATCGAATATGCTCAAGTTATGTTTAGCAAATACTTGTTGCACTGTTAAAAGCGAAAAATAAGAAAAATGCTCATGATAAATCGTATCGAATTGGTTACCTTCAATAAGACGTAATAAATGTGGAAACTCAATCGTTAAAACACCCTGTGGAGCTAATAAAATTTTAAGTCCCGCAACAAAATCGTTTAAATCCGGCACATGTGCCAATACATTATTGGCGACTAATAAATCGGCGGACTTCCCTTGCTGTTGTAGTGTTTCTGCTAATGCTTTACCAAAAAATTCAGACAGCGTGGGAATTCCCTTAGTTAATGCGACTTCGGCTACATTTAAGGCGGGTTCAACCCCAAGCACGGGAATATTTTGCGCTTTAAAATATTGTAGAAGGTAACCATCATTACTTGCTATCTCAACCACATTCCAATGCGTATCTATAGAAAAACGCTCAATCATCATTTGGGTGTAATCTTCTGAATGCTTCAACCAACTCATCGCATAGGATGAAAAATAAGCATAATCACAAAAAATATTTTCCGGTGTTTCAAATTGGGGGAGCTGGACTAAAAAACATTCCTGGCAAATTTGTACATGGAGTGGGTAAAACGCTTCTTTTTTATTAAGATCATCTTGAGTCAAATAGGAATTCGACAACGGTGACATACCTAGATCAATAAATGTGTCATGTAGATTGTGATCACAAAAACGGCATGTTTGCGATAATGGCATAATTAGTAGCTCTCCTTGCTGTCGTCGGCTTTATGAGCGCATATCCTAAAATTGTTCGCGGTTTATTACAATCTAAACTTGCAATGGCAACGTCAAATATTTAAAAAACTACAATTGTTTAAATTACATTTCAAACGGTATAATCGCCCCATGGAAAATCCAATTGTTATTATCAATTACGGCTTGGGCAACTTACATTCGATCAGTAACATGCTGACACGATTAAACATCCCAACAATGATAACGAATGACCCCCAAATAATACTCAATGCCAAGAAGCTAATCCTGCCAGGCGTAGGCGCATTTGACACAGCAGTTCAAAATTTAAAAACCTCCAATCTATGGGACAGTATTAATGATGCTGTAACAAAGCATGAAACTCCCATCCTCGGTATTTGTTTAGGCATGCAGCTTATGACAAAAAACAGCGAAGAAGGGCAACAATCGGGCTTTGGCTGGGTTGATGCGAGCACTAAAAAGTTCCAGCAACACAAGAAGTATAAAGTGCCGCACATTGGCTGGAATTTTGTCACTCCCATCAAACACAATGACTTTTTTACGCATTACCACGATGAACTTAAGTTTTATTTTGCACATTCTTATTACGTTGAATGTCATCAATCCAATGATATTATGGCAACATCGGAATATAGCAAACAATTCACGTGTGCATTTAAACACAACAATATTCTAGGGGTTCAATTTCATCCCGAAAAAAGTCATCAGTATGGCATGGCCTTTTTAAAATATTTCGCCGAGCAATTTCAGAATGAATAACGTTCGCATCATCCCCTCACTTTTAATGCACAATAAAAAATTGGTCAAAACAACTCGCTTCAAAAATCCACAGTATATAGGAGACCCCATTAATGCTGTTAGAATATTAAACAATCTTTTTGTTGATGAAATTATTCTTTTAGATATTAATCAATCCTCGACGCATTTACCTATTGATTTTGAGTATCTGAAAAACCTTGCGTCTGAGTGTTTTATTCCTATTTGCTATGGTGGCGGTATTTCATCACTGGAAACTGCCATAACGCTTTATTCTATTGGCATAGAAAAACTATCCATCCATACCGCCGCCATTAAAGATCTTCAGTTCATCAAACAATTATCGACGCATTTTGGTTCACAAAGTATAGTCGGTGCAATTGATTATAAACCGAAGTTTTTGCAAGGCTGCAAAGTGGTTGTTCATAATAAAAAAAATACAAAATATACACTAATAGACTATGCTCAAATGCTTGAAGAACACGGCGCCGGAGAATTACTGGTCAATGCAATCAATAGAGATGGATTGATGACAGGTTATGATCTCGATATGCTTGCAACACTTTCAGAAAAAGTATCTATCCCTATTATTGCTAGCGGCGGCGCTGGTAATTTACATCATATGAAAGATGTTCTGCACAAAACAGGCATTAATGCTTTTGCTGCGGGAAGCTTATTTGTTTATAGCGGCAATTTAAAAGCTGTTTTAATTAACTATCCAAGCAGACAAGAAATTAAAGAAACATTCTGCTGATAAGCGAGATAAAAAATGACGCACTATCAAATATGCACACAATGCGTGATGGACACAACAGATCCCGATCTGCTATTTAATAACCAAGGTGTTTGTCAATATTGTGAAACTCTAAAAATTCACTATGAAAATACGATTGCTCGCACAGATATGCAAATTGCTGCTGACTTACAATCTGCCGCCGCCTTAATTAAAAAACGTGCCGGCAACGCAAAATATCACTGTGTTTTAGGTATGAGTGGTGGAGTAGACAGTTCATTTGCTGCGGACCTAGTCGTTAATAAAATGGGATTAAATCCTCTCATTGTGCACTTTGACAATGGCTGGAACTCTTCCATTGCTGTTGAAAACATAAAAAAAATTGTCACCAAACTCAATATAGACATGTTAACTTACGTCATTGATTGGGACGAATTTAAAGATCTACAAAGAGCCTTTTTGTATGCATCTGTTTTAGATATAGAGATGCTTACAGATAATGCCATTTATGGTGCCACACTAAAAATTGCAAAAGAACAAAAAATTAAATGTATTGTTTCGGGTGGAAATTTCACAACCGAAAGTGGGCTTCCCAATGCATGGCGATGGGATAAGCTAGATGCTAAAAATATTAAAGCCATTCACCGTCAATATGGCACCCGCAAACTAAAAAGCTTCCCGATTTATGGCCCTTGGAAATTTATTATTGATCGATCATTCAGAAATTTTCACTATTTTTCACCTCTTAATATTATTCACTATAATAAAACCACAGCCATGCAACACCTGAAAAATCAGTTTGGTTGGCAATATTACGGCGGAAAACATTATGAATCTGTTTTCACAAAATTTTATCAAGCATATATTTTACCTGTTAAATTTGGTATTGATAAAAGACGCGCCCACCTCTCAAGCTTAATCAGAAATTTAGAGATGACACGTGAAGATGCACTGTTAGAAATGTCAAAACCACCCTATGATGACCTCGTCTTAAAACAAGATATTGACTATATCCAAAAGAAACTAGAATTATCTGCGGATGAATTTAAAAAAATAATGGCAACATGCCCGAAAAAACATACTGACTACCCCTCTGACTACAACTTATTTATGAAACTAAAAAAACTAAACTCGCTCATCAACTCTATGAAAAAATAATGGGATTGATTATGTCAAAAGCACTTGGTCGTATTGTCAACTAGATTCCATCTGATTGACAACACGCCCCTGTTTATCTCTAGTAGAAATTACGCCATACATCAAAACCCAATAAATACTATACAAAAACACCCATGCCATTATCAAATAAGTCAGCATGTTAATAAATAACCCATGCCGAAAAACATAAATTATTCCAACAGTGAATATAATATAAAATAACTGCCAAACAAAATCGACGGCGTTACGATTGAGCAACATAAAAATAGCCGAGAGTGGCGAGACACATAATGTAATAGCAATAGAGGGCGCTAATATTTTTAACACAGGCTTTGCTACACGCCATTCATCTCCAAAAATCAAAGAAACATAGGTAGACATATATAACATAATCATTAAATAAAAAATGGCGATACATGCCAAAACAATAGACGTGTTTATAAATAAAGGCATAATATTCACCTTATTTTTAACTCTATCCGACAATTCTTTCAACATAACCTTTGATACAGCCATGTTTAAAAGACCAACAGGAGCGATAAATACGCGATACACTAAAAAATATACGCCCAAAGCATTAGCACCGTAAATCGGGCCAATAAGAAATACGGGCATCAGTGTTGATGCAGTCTCAATAAAAACTGCACCGCTACTAAAAAGTGGTAATTTATAATAACGTTTCAACAGAAAAAACAGACGCCGCTTGGTAAATTGAACGCGAGAACGACACGATATGGCGTCCATACAAAATCGAAAATAAATAAAATTACAGAATAATCCGACAACTAATCCAAACAATAAAGCAGTAGCTGAGTGAACAAAAATCAATGGTAACGATATTTGTACGGCAACCATAATAATATTTTGAATCAGTTTTCCATGAGCTACCGATGCTGTCTTACCGCTAGAAATTAAAAATATTGTATATACTTGCAAAACACCTTGTAATAATAAAATAAAAAAACCTATTATTACTATTTCACTATTGATATTAATTGCAGAACAACACAATCTCACGATTAAAGACACACACAACAAAATTGATGCGATGACTACCACCAACTTAACGCACAATCTTAATAAAAGATGCGTAACACGTTTTAATTTGGTAAGTAAAATAGCATATTCGTATTGTAAACTCGCCAAAGGCAAAATAACGGTAGCTAATGATATAACATAACCAAAATAGGCAAACATTTCGGGTGTATA
Source organism: Gammaproteobacteria bacterium (assembly GCA_013286085.1). GTDB lineage: Bacteria > Pseudomonadota > Gammaproteobacteria > DSM-16500 > DSM-16500 > UBA5158. Next base: position 20,801 of record JABDGK010000026.1, read on the forward strand.
TAATCGGGTAAGCAAGGGTGATGCAAGCACCAGAACACATTGCGCAGCGCCAAAATGGATTATTAAAAAAAATATTTTGTTTAATAATCCACTATTCAATTTATTTTTAATCCTCTTTATTGTTAAAAAAAACATCGTGCCATATGGCAATATTTAATAATCTTATTTTTAAAACTAATGATACTTTATTAGATTTATAAGTAGAATAAAATTGATGCTGCTTCAGGAATGCGGAAGTTTCAATCGTATTATCCAGCCATGACTTTAATTTTCCTTGGAACCAATAACTTTCCGGAACAGGCCAACCTTTTTTAATTTTATTCCAATTAATCGTTTTCGGCAAAAGACCATCAAAAGAATACCTTGCCAGATATTTAGTCCACCCTCTTGCTAATTTATAGGTAACAGGGAGAGACGCCAAAAATTCCACCAATAAATAATCCATGAAAGGGGCTCGCAACTCAATAGAATGCGCCATAAAAGCGCGCTCATCAACATGGTGCAATGTAACCAAACAACCAAATATATCTTGTTTCAATTTTTCATTGACGGGTGTGAATATTTGCTCTTTTCTGCGAGTTTTCTTATATAATGATTGCGTGATATTTTTTCCAAAGAGCCTTTTAGCACAATTCGCGACAATCCCTGTCCATAAATAAATTTGTACTCCAGAGATAGATTTAAATGCTCGGTAATTTTTTAAAATATCCCGCAGTCTGATATTTGAAAAATAATACGTTATATATCGCAAATACCCAGCAAGCTGTTCATCTGCTCCCTCGCCACTCAATGTGACTCGAATACCATACTCTGACTCAAGCTTGGCGGTGTACCAACTGGACATAAGCGTTGAATCCGGAGGCGTGTCCAAATAATAAATCATCTTGCGATGCTCTGCTGGCACATCCTCTTCTTTGGGTTCAGTCTGGTTAGACTTCACATCCAGTAACGTTGCTATCTCACTTATCAACACACTCTCATCACAATCCTGAGTGCCGGGTGTTTGATAAACAGAAGAAAATGCCTCCATTTTTTGTGTTACATCTTTACCTTGCTGTTCGTTGATTAAATATAAAATTGACGAACTATCCAGTCCGCCGGATAAACTCATACCAATTTTTACATCTGATCTTAATCTAATTTTGACCGACTGCTCCAACATGGCATAATATTGCTTTGCATACTCTTCCAGTTTTTTTTCATTTAATGGCTCTGCGGATAAATTTGCTGTTAATGCCCAGAATTTTTTAAAATTTAAATTGTCACGATGCAAAAAACTTCTCAAATCTTCTTCAACATAAGATGCAAAATCAAAACGGTATATATCCTTAAATGCGGTTTCTTTACTATATTCGTTTTGCCCATTTTTTACAAAATCCATTAAATAATCAATATTAGGCTCTTTTGTCACTTCCGGATGTTCAAGAATAGCTTTAATTTCAGATCCAAAAACAAATAAACCTGGCTTAGCAAAATAATATAATGGCTTTACGCCAAATCGATCTCTGCTAATAAAAATTTTATTTTTGTACAGATCAACCAATACAAAAACCCAATCTCCATTAAATTTATTCAAACAATCCACACCCCAATAATCATACGCTGCCATGATGATTTCTGTGTCAGTGCTGGAATTGAATAGGTAGCCTTTTTCTTCTAGTTCGACTTTAAGCTCAATGAAATTAAAAATCTCTCCATTAAATACAATCCAATACCGATCACGATAGGACATGGGCTGGTCACCATCAGAACTCACGTCGTGAATTGCTAATCTACGATGACCAAAAGCAAAATTGGCATGGTTGTAATGTTTAAGATAGTACATCTTATCGGTAACATGCGTATTAATTGTTTCTTTTGTACAAAGATATCCATAACTATCAGGACCACGATGAAGAAGTTTGGTATTCATTTTTTGAATAGAAGATAAATCAATGGAATTATTACTAACAACTCCTGTTATTCCACACATATAATACAACTAGCTCACTTAAAAAGTATTGGCAGAATTAGCATTGTAAAGCATATCCATTTTTTTGTCTTCCCATGGTGTTTACTTATGGTGTTATTTTGAAGGGCATATCATTATGTTATTGGTAAAAGACATTATTAAAGAACTAGGCTGTTTAACATTTGCCGGCAATCCCGATACATTAATCAACGACGTTATACAACTGAGTGCTGAAAACCAAAGAGACGATGTCATTTTTTGGTGTAGCAATAAGAATAGTGATGTACTTAATAGTATCAGTCACGGGACTATCATCTGTTCAAATATAGCTCTTGATAAAACGATACATCCCCAATGTAACTTAATTATCGTAGACAACCCAAGATATTACTTTAGTAAGTTAATCGAAAAATTTTTTTATGCTCCACCTCTGCGGAATACAGTATCTAAAACAGCTGTTATACACGCCACAGCCTCTATTGGTCAGAATTGTTTTATTGGTAATCATGTTGTTATCGAAGAGAACTGTATCATCGGTGACAACTGTCACATAGGCCATAATACTGTTATACATTATGGAACTATTATTAACAATAATGTCAAAATAGGATGTAATAATACGATAGGTGGCTTTGGCTATGGATACGAGAAAAATATAACCGGTCAATACGAACCACTACCTCATATCGGCAATGTCGTCATCGAAAATGATGTGGAAATTTGTAATAATAGCTGCATTGATAGAGCCGCTCTCGGATCAACACTCATCAAGAAAAACGCCAAAATAAGTAACCTAGTACATATTGGACATGGCACCATCATTGGTGAAAATTCTTTAATTATTGCTAATGCGATGATAGCGGGCAGCGTTATTATTGGCGACAATGTCTGGGTCGCGCCCAGCGCATCCGTTATAAATAAAATAACGATAGGTAATGGGGCAATTGTGGGACTATCCGCCGTTGTCATTAGACCCGTGAAAGAAAACACAGTCGTTGCGGGGAATCCCGCGAGAAAACTTAAAAAGAAAGAAATTAGCAGTTAGCTGCCCAGAGGATTTTACATGTTTAAAAAAAATTCTAGGATTTTAGTTCTAGCACCACATATCGATGATGGTGAAATTGGTTGTGGCGGCACTATCCACAAACTCAGCAAACAGGGACACTCCATTCATTATGTAGCATTTAGCTCATGCGCTGAATCGCTTCCAAGTCAATTTACAGTTAGCTCTTTAATAGCTGAATTAAAAGAAGCCACCCATATTCTCGGCATAGCACCAGAAAATTTAACTATTTTTGATTTTAAAGTACGTCGTTTTACGGAAAAACGCCAAGACATTTTGGAAAATCTTGTTGCCATAAGACGAGATCTAAAACCAGATTATATTTTTGCTCCATCTGTTAACGACATCCATCAGGACCATGCAACCATTGCTCATGAAACAATTCGTGCATTCAAAAATAGCACTATTTTGGGTTACGAAGAACCTTGGAACCACTTAACCTCCCAGTCAACATGTTTTATTGAGCTAACAGAAGAGAATTTAACTTGCAAAGTAGAGGCCTTAAAAAAATACAAATCTCAACAAACTAAAGCCTGTATGAAAGAGGAATTTATTCGCTCATTGGCCGTTGTCCGTGGTGTCTCAGTAAATAAACGTTTTGCTGAAGTTTTTGATATAGTCAGACTGATAATAGATTGAACTTTTCTCAATGCAGGCTCTCTAAAAATGTTACCAATTCCTTTGCTTTCTCTAGTCTAGAATAATCACAAACAGAATCCAGAGGAAGCAAAGGTGATTTATCTTCTATTTTATTTAAAAGACATTTTTTTAAAAATTGGGCAATTGCAGTAGCACTGTTATCTACACATCCCCTATTTAGTTTTCTAATGATATCAGCTGCAGGACAGTCTTGATAACCAACCAGCAAAATGGGTTTCCTTGCTCCCAAATATTCAAATAACTTAACCGGGAGAGCCCCTCTCTCTTTGTTGGTGTCAAATATTAACAGTAAAAGAAGATCCGCATTAACTTGTAGGCGTAATGATTCTTGATAAGAAACCGGGTCATGATACCGCACAATATCTGCTACACCGTATTGAATAGCATTTTTTTGAATGAGATGACTGCCTTTCCCATAAAAATTAATTTTGATATTTTTTATATCATCCCCTAATAAAGATAAAGCTTCAAAAAATGGGCTAAAATCTTCTTTTTTAGGATAAATCATTCCAGTATAAACAATATTGAATTCCGAATTTTTTTCTTTATTTTCATCTGGCTTAGGATAATCTTCCAAATCATATCCATTGGTAATAACAGCAACCGGCTGAGTGAATTTATTTTTCAAAATATCCGCTAAAGGTTCAGAAACAGTAATAAGTGCGCTAGCTGTAGCCAATACTCTTTTTTCTAATTTGGCGTCAATAAATCGTCTAATAGCTGAGTAATATAATTCTGCATTGTGATTATCAGCCCATAAATCTCTAAAATCCGCTACCCAAGGAACCTTGTAATATTTTGATAATTTTTTTGCAATTAAAAATGACGTAGGTGGAGAAGAACTACCCCATATAAAATCTGGCTTCCACGCATCTAACAGCTTTTTACCCGCTTTAATTGCGTATGGATACCAACCAATTTGACCATCTGGAAAGTTAATGCAATCTTTGTAGAAATAGCCCATTGCTTTAAATATACTGGGCAGTTTTTTTACCCCTTGAAATCCTTGCGCAGCAATTTTCTTTTTTCCACCCAATAATAACTCTATTGGCTTGTTAACATTAAACCACGGGGTCCTTATAATATATTTTTCTTCTATTTCAACAGGCAAATTTGGTGCCCAAAGTTGATGATCAGCAGCTAAAACTCGGACATCATGACCCAATTGTTTTAAATACTTTGCCATTTTTCCTGCGCGAATTGCGCCAACAACATTAAAAGGTGGAAAATAGTAAGAAATGATTAATATTTTCATTTTAATTATGAATTCTCGTGTGCGGTTCTACATGGCCATAAAATAACTCTTTATAATCCAATACATTAGCAAAACGCGTATAATAAAATTTATTATGGCATGCTTTTGTAAATTTTGATAAATAATTTCTGCTGGTTTAGCTCAACACCTAATGCAATCCTAAATCTATCGTAAGATGTAAAAGCAAAACTGGAAGCGAAACAAATGACCACTAACAGACAAATTAATTTTAGATATTTCAAACAATCAATTCCTGCTAATATGCCTCATTTAACCCCATTTGAGCACGTATTATGAACCAAACAGTCACCCTACCCAGCTACGCAGACACTACCGAAGCCCTCCAGAATATGGAATCCGACATCCCGAGCGCTGAAGCACATGGATTACTTTGTGGTATAATTTGTACTACGCGCGGTAAAATCGATATGGGCTGGGAAAAACTACTCAGCGGTGCACAAAAGAACCAACAAAGTGTAGAACTTCTGAGACAATTATACGGTGTCAGCTTCCAGCAACTCACCGATTTCTCACTGGATTTTGCCCTTTTATTACCGAATGATGAGGCCGATATTAACGAGCGCGCAGAAGCATTGGGAATTTGGTGCCAAGGGTTTTTGACCGGTTTACAACAAAACCCACAAATTATCGAAGATAGCGCATCACCCGAGGTAACTGAAGCACTTAATGACATTACCGAGATTGCGCAAATTAATTATGGTGACATCACCGACACAGATGAAGATGAAAAAGCGTATCTCGAATTAGTCGAATACGTTAGATTAGCTGTTTTAATGCTTTACCAAGAATTTAATGCCAATATGCAATCTGACGAAGCATCTGAGAGCAACGCATTACATTGATAATGTTTTAGAAAATGGAGAAAACACATGGTTAAAATGACTGAATACGCAAAACGCCGCAAACAATTGATGCAAAAAATTGGCTCAAATGGAGTCGTCATTTTAGCTGCTGCTCCCACAGCACGCCGTAACGGCGATGCTGATTATGCGTACCGTCAACAAAGTGATTTCTACTATCTCACTGGATTCGATGAACCCGAAGCCGTTGCTGTGATCGCTCCGAAGCGTAAACAAGGCGAATTTATTTTGTTTAACCGTGTGCGTGATCGCGCGCATGAAATTTGGGATGGTATTCGTGCTGGCCAAGAAGGTGCGTGTAAAACCTATGGCGCTGATCAAGCTTTTCCGTTTGCTGATCTCGAAAAAGAATTACCCGGCATTCTGGAAGGCCGCGCAACCATTCATTACGCTCTCGGTGTTGACAAAAAATTTGATAAAGTCATTGTACGTGCCATGAGTAAAATGCGCGGCAAAATTCGCAGCGGTTTGCAAGCCCCACTCGGCATCGTGGATATTGCGGATACCCTACATGAAATGCGCCTCATCAAAAGCTCCTCTGAAATTGCGCTGATGCGAAAAGCCGCCGAAATTTCTGCGCAAGCACATATTCGCGCCATGCAATTTTGCAAACCAGGCATGAATGAATATCAACTGGAAGCTGAAATCCAGCATGAATTTCAACGCAATGGCGCACGCACACCGGCTTATACGTCCATTGTCGGCAGTGGCGCTAACGCGTGCATTTTACATTACATTAGCAACAACCAACCTATTAAGAACGGCGATCTCGTCTTAGTCGATGCCGGTGCTGAATATCAATATTATGCCGCCGATATTACGCGTACATTTCCCGCCAATGGCCGCTTCTCTGCGGAACAAAAAGCGATTTATGAACTCGTACTCAAATCACAAATTGCCGGCATCAAAGCTGTTCGTCCGGGTGTTGCATGGCCTACCGTACAAACCGTCATCGTGAAAATTTTAACGCAAGGCTTGATTGATCTTGGCATTCTAAAAGGTCGCTTGAATGAGTTAATTGCAAAAGAAGCTTATTTTCCGTTTTATATGCATAAATCAGGCCACTGGCTAGGACTCGATGTGCATGATGCCGGTCGCTATAAAGTCGATGGTAAATGGCGTAAATTACAACCTGGTATGGTGCTTACTGTTGAACCTGGCATTTATATTTCTGCTGATATTCCTGGCGTACACAAACGCTGGCACAACATTGGCGTGCGTATCGAAGATGATGTACTTGTTACCGCGAAAGGCTCTGATGTGCTAAGTTGTGATGTGCCAAAAACCGTAACAGATATCGAAGCATTAATGACAAAGTAATAACGTAGGATGGACAAAGCGCAGCGTGTCCACCAGAGCACATTGTCATTCTCGGTGGACACGCTGCGCTTTGTCCACCCTACAATGTTATTCGCAAGAGAACACCCCAAATGCAATACGACATCATCATCATAGGCGGCGGCATGGTTGGCGGAAGCCTCGCCGCCGCACTGCGCGATACAACATTACGTATCGCACTCGTTGATGCCGCCCCACTTAATACACAAGATGATCCACGGCTAATTGCATTAACGCATAGTAGTCACTGCTTATTTAGCAATTTAAATATTTGGCACACATTAGCGCCACAGGCTGCTGCAATCAAACAAGTGCATGTTTCAGATCGCGGGCATTTTGGCAAAACACGTCTCAATGCACAGGATGTCGGTTTATCTGCATTGGGCTATGTCATTCCAGCTAAATATATTAACGCTGCACTCGATAATGTCTTAAAAAATTCGCCGCACATCACACAATTTCGTCCTGCAAAACTCAAAACACTCACGCAATCGATGGAAGGCGCCACACTCACTATTTCAACAGAGACTGGCGAATTAGCATTAGACGCAAAGCTTGTTATTGGTGCTGATGGTAGCGACTCCACCGTACGCGAACAACTTGGCATCTCCTGTGAAACAACGGATTACCAACAAAGCGCTCTCGTTACAACGACAACATTACAACGCTCACATCAACATATTGCCTATGAACGCTTCCATAGCAACGGCGCCATTGCCTTGCTACCGCTAACAGAACAACGTTGTGCGACCATCTGGACAGATAAGACCGATGTCATTCAACAACTCATGCAACTTGACGATGCTACCTTTGTTGCGGAATTACAAAAACAGTTCGGCTACCTCGCTGGACGTTTACTAGGCAGTAGCCAACGCCATGTTTTCCCGTTAAAAATGGTAAAAATTGCAAAAACAGTGCAGGAACATGTGTTACTCATTGGTAATGCAGCTCACACACTCAGCCCACTTGCCGCGCAAGGCCTCAACTTGGCATTAACTGAAGTTGCTATGTTAGCGGAAATGCTCATCGACAATCCTCATCAAACAAATTGGCAGCCCTATATCGAATGGCAGCAAAAACAAATTGCCACGAGCACGCAATTATCCCACCAATTACCGCAAACATTTTCGCATGATTTTTCGTTACTGAATTTGACGCGCCAACTTGGCATGATTAGCTTAGATATTTGTCCACCGGTAAAACGCCGTTTTGCCTGGCGTGCCATGGGTAGAACAGTGAACACACCACGCCTTTTACTCAAAAGAAAGCCTCTCGCCTAAATCGGCATGGGATTTAGGGCCTACGCATAAATACTGACAAGTGTGCTTTAATAATCGTAAACGTGCCCGCGTGCGTGCCCGTCTTTTTTCTACTAACAACTTATAACAACTTAAATTTGATTTACAAAACGGGCACGGGCACGTTTACGAAGAGCTACCAATTTTTCATGCGTAAGTCCTGGCATGAGATTATTTTTACTTGCCAAACACGGTAATTTCCATTGAAATGTACCCACTATTTTATAAAACATGAAGGCGCTTCTTATGAGTAATAATATATCAGCAATTACCGATCACACGTTTGAAATAGATGTTATTGAATCTCAAACCCCCGTATTGGTTGATTTTTGGGCTCCATGGTGCGGTCCCTGCAAAGCCATTGCACCCCTCCTGGAAGAACTTTCCCAAAAATATGCTGGCCAATTAAAAATTGTCAAACTCGATGTTGATAATAATCCAGCAACACCACCTAAATTTGGTGTTCGCGGCATTCCAACATTGATTTTATTCAAAGATGGCCAAGTACAAGCAACCCAAGTTGGCTTATTAAATAAGTCGGAATTGGCGAGTTTTATTGATAGCCATATTTAAAACGTAGGGTGGACAAAGGAGCATAGCGACGTGTCCACCGAGTATGCAAGCCTCTCTTGGTGGACACGTCGCTATGCTCCTTTGTCCACCCTACATCTTTTTTATAAATAAAAAACTAGACCTCAAAATAATTTAATGGTATCTTTATTTCATTAAGACGACCTCTTTTTTCAACCAATCGATTAATCCACACTGTGATAGAAAACAATCAAAACTTTAGTTTTTTCATGTTGTTAGCTGCGGCATCTCCGCATCGCAACCTACTTTACTAAGTTAATTGTCAACACACAGGAACTCCAATATGTTCCCCTTTGTATTAATACGGTTAGGAAAAGAATTCCGACATAAAAACTCACCAAAGAATAAGTATTTTTTACATATAGGCACAAAATCACTATGAATCTAACCGAACTAAAGAAGAAAAGCGCTGCTGAATTAATCCAACTCTCCGATGAATATGGCCTGGAGAATATGGCGCGCTCCCGCAAACAAGATATTATTTTTGCAATCCTAAAAGCACACGCTAAACGCGGTGAAGATATTTACGGCGATGGCGTTCTAGAAATTTTGCAAGATGGTTTCGGCTTCTTACGTTCCGCAGAAGGTTCTTACTTAGCAGGTCCTGATGATATTTATGTGTCACCTAGCCAAATCCGTCGCTTCAATTTACGCACAGGTGATACCATCTCCGGAAAAATTCGCCCACCCAAAGAAGGCGAGCGATATTTTGCATTACTCAAAGTGGACCACATTAACTTTGATGCCCCAGAAAACGCGAAAAACAAAGTATTATTCGAAAACTTAACACCACTCTTTGCCAACGAACGTTTAACAATGGAACTCGGCAACGGCAGCACAGAAGACATCACTGCCCGCATCATTGATCTTGCCTCACCGATTGGTAAAGGCCAACGTGGTTTGATTGTATCACCGCCGAAAGCCGGTAAAACCATGATGCTCCAAAACATTGCTCATTCCATCTCACAAAACCATCCTGAATGCTACTTGATCGTCCTACTCATTGACGAACGCCCAGAAGAAGTGACGGAAATGACGCGCTCTGTCAAAGGCGAAGTGATTGCGAGTACGTTTGATGAACCCGCGAACCGCCACGTACAAGTTGCCGAAATGGTTATCGAAAAAGCGAAGCGCCTGGTGGAACACAAACGCGATGTGGTTGTCTTACTTGACTCCATCACGCGTTTAGCGCGCGCTTACAACACCGTTGTACCTGCCTCCGGAAAAGTATTAACCGGTGGTGTGGATGCGAATGCATTGCAACGTCCAAAACGTTTCTTTGGTGCTGCACGTAATATTGAAGAAGGCGGTAGCTTAACGATTATTGCAACAGCATTGGTTGATACCGGTTCGAAGATGGATGATGTCATTTACGAAGAATTCAAGGGTACCGGTAACATGGAAATCCATTTGGATCGTAAAATTGCTGAACGTCGTATTTACCCAGCCATTAACATCAACAAATCCGGCACACGTCGTGAAGAACTTATTACCAAAGCCGATGAAATGCAAAAAATGTGGATTCTTCGTAAGCTCTTACATC
>JABDGK010000027.1 GCA_013286085.1 Gammaproteobacteria bacterium
TTTTGCTTCTTCTTCCAGCTTCTTGAGACGTTAATATCACAATCTTAGATGGTCTGTTTTCTTTGGTTTTTGTAGGCCTTGTCTCTAACAATGTGATGGTTAATTTTTTATTATTAAACCATGCACTCACTGAGCCATCGACATGCTGACGAACTTGGATTTTATTTTTTGGTTTAACATCAAGTTCGTTTATTTTTTCTATTTGATAGCAGCGTGTTTTGAATGGAAAGGTCCAATCATTTCTGACTTGCCTTACATGTTCTAAACAGAGTATTTGATTGAGGTCAGTATTGTGTAATGGAACATGCGCTGATTGATTGTTACGAGGCAATTTTTCAAATTTTGTATTTAACTTATCGATAAATCCATTTGCCAATATTGTGTTTGCTTCGCTAATTGTTTTGATCTTTTGTAATTTTAATTCTTTTACAAATCGATCCTGATATACACCATGTTTGCGTTCCACACGCCCCTTTGCTTGTGGGGAGTACGCTTTAATGATGCGAATACCTAGCTTTTTACAGGCTTTTTCTATATGACTAAACGAATTTTTCTTTGGAGAAACGTAGACGGTTTTCAAATCAACATAAAGTGCTAATGGAATTCCATAACGTTCTATCCACTGCCATATTGCTATTAATACACCTTGCGTTGTTTCGCCTGTATCAAGATAGGCATGTGTCTTGCTTGTGGCATCATCAACCATGTTAATTAAACAACTATTCTTTCCGTCTCCTAGCCAATCATGAATTGATCCATCTATTTGTACCAGCTCACCAAATTGTGCTCTGCATTCACGCTGGCGACGGTAGGGGCAGCGCTTTCGTTGTCTATGCCATAAATTTTCTTTTAACAGCCACTTTCGCAGTGTGTTATGGTCGACTTCAAAGCCATCCTCTTCAAATAATTTTTCTGCTGCTAATGTCGGACCAAACCCTTCATATCTTTCTTTGTAGCGCGCTATAATGGCTTCTTGATGCGGGTGCTTCCGATTGGAATTTTGTCCCCGGGCCTGGTGGACTAATCCCGCATCACCTTTGTCTTTGTAGCTTCGATATACGCGCTTGGCCTGTCTATAACTCAATCCGCATTGAATAGCCGCCTGATTGAGCTTTAACCTCCCAAGCCGCACCATTTCCATCATTGCCTTACGTGAACGTTCTTTATCGCTCATGACTAAATGCCCCATGCAGTTAATCTCCTTGTAAGTCTTTGACTACAAGGCCTATTTTAGGGGACATTTCTAAAAAGTTTCGACATTGTTCAACTTTAGGGTTGTATTTTATTTAATCATATTATACAATCTCGCTTTAATTAAAACTAAAAATTTGAGGTGTGGTCATGGGTCAAGGCTCAAGCAGAAATAGACAAAACCAAGGTTCAAGCAGCAATAGACAAAACCAAGGTTCAAGTTACTGGCCTGTTACGCCTAATGAATTTCTTAATGCCGCTAAGAATGGCGGTGCCGAGGGTTTAACAACTGTTAACCGGTATATTCAAGAGAATGGTGACATCAATACCACTAATGACGATGGTCAAACCGCCTTAATGTTGGCTGCTAAAAATAACCATATCGCGATTGTCACTGCCCTATTAGCCAGCAACAGCATTAAGATTAATGCGCATGATCGGAATAAAAAGACTGCCTTATTCTCTGCCGCTGCCGGCGGATATATCTCTATTGTTATCGCGCTCTTAGCCAAAGACGGTATTGTTGTCAATGCCATGACTGACAAAGGTGACACCCCCCTAATCGGTGCGGCTTTCCATGGCTATACTCTTGTCGTCAAGGCATTATTACAAAAATTGACTCTTCAAGAAATCACGAAACAATCCTATGAGAAAGAATGGATTATGACGAGGACGGACTATTATGGGAGGAGCCAAGTTGTTGGCCGAAGAATCCAATATTACAACGCAGAAGAGGAGTCGAACGGTGAAACGGGTGAGCTTATTAGAGCGCGAGTGAAAGAACTTGAATTTATTGAAGCTGTCAAATCTGGTGACGATGCTGTTGGCGAGTATATTAGATCGAATCATAATAATGTTCCTGCTAATGCCACTAATTCATTGGGTAGCACCGCTTTAATGTTTGCGGCTCACTATGGTTATTCTGCTATCGTCAATATGTTATTACCAAGATTAACTCTTGAAGAAATTACAACAAAATGTAACCAGCATCGCACCGCAGCAGAATATGCCCAATCCAGTGCACATCCTGAGATTGCAGCGCTGATTGAAGCGCGAGTGGAAGCGCTTCGATTTATTGAAGCCGCCAAATCCGGCGGTGATGTTGGTTTGGCTGCTGTTAAACTGTATATCCAAGAGAAGCGTGGCCGGTATATTAAGCTGAATGATAACATTGCTCTTGCTATTAATTCCGTTGATCTAAATGGTGACACGGCTTTAATTGGCGCGGCTATCAATGGTCATACTGTTATTGTCACTGATTTATTAGCTGAAGACGGTATTGATGTTAATGCTGCTAATAAAGCTGGCGAAACAGCCTTGATCTCTGCGGTAAACAAAGGTGATCTCACTATCGTTACTGCCTTATTAGAAGATAAAGTTGGCATTAATGTCAATGCTGCTAATAAAGCTGGCGAAACAGCCTTGATCTCTGCGGTAAACAAAGGTTATCTCACTATCGTTACTGCCTTATTAGAAGATAAAGTTGGCATTAATGTCGATGCTGCTAATAAAGCTGGCGACACAGCCTTGATCTCTGCGGTTAACAAAGGTGAAATTAAAATCGTTACTGCCTTATTAGTCAAAGTCGGTATTGATATCAATGCTGCTAATAAAGCTGGCGACACAGCCTTGATCTCTGCGGTTAACAAAGGTGAAATTAAAATCGTTACTGCTTTATTAGCCAAAGTCGGCATTGCTGTCAACGCTGCTAATCGAGCTGGCGACACGGCTCTAATCCTGGCGGCTAATCTTGGTCGTACTGCTATCGTCAAGGCGCTTTTACCAAGATTAACGCTTGAAGAAATTACATATGAAAATTTCGATCATTTCAACGCAGCAAAGTGTGCGCGATCCCATGCACATCCTGAGATTGCAGCGCTTATTGAGGCGCGAGTGGAAGCGCTTCGATTTATTGAAGCCGCCAAGTCCGGTGGTGATGCTGGTTTACTTAGTGTTAAGTGGTATATTCAGCAGAATGGTAACGCTATCAATGTAGCCGATAAATTTGGCAAAACTGCTTTAATCTGGGCGGCTAGCATAGGTCATATAGATATCGTCACTACCTTATTATCAAGATTAACTCTTGAAGAAATTACAAAAGAACATAACGATCATCGCACTGCAGCGCAAGAAGCGGAGAGCAATGGACATCCTGATATTGCAGCACTTATTGTGGCGCGGATAGAGGCTCTTCAAGCCGCGGCTAATCTTTTCGCTGTTCATCAAGAAAATAATAAATTTATAGAGGCTGCTGTTTCTAGTCTGAATGAGGAAAAAGAACAAGCTAATGATTCTGTTGTGTTAGCGGATTCGTCTTCGGTGGTTTCTTCTGTGCATCAGGTTAATAGTTTCATTAGGTCAGGTAAGCAGGAGCAGACAGGAAGTTCCGTTGATACATTATTTAAAGCAAAAAAATTAGTGCAGGAACGTTCTCTGCATGATAATGCTGTCATTGGTCCTCTACAAAATCAGCAGAGTGTTGCAACTGCTTTTGTAAGTGCGGATCAAGAAACAGACTTAGACCGACATATTAGAGATATTGTGTTTTTTGGTTCTCCTATAAAGCAACGATCAAATCAAAGGAGTGATGTAATTGCATCAGAATCTAAGTCTGCAGAATCAAGTGTGGGTCACTTAAGTCCTACCGCATCAGGTGCTAGACAGAAGAGTTGTTACATCGGCTAATAATGAAAATCAGAGGTGTCAGATGCCATTTTGTGATTAAAAATCAGAGGTGTCAGATGCCATTTTGTGATTAATATAAAATAGCATTACTTGAGGTTATAATTACAAAATGGCATCTGACGCCTTTTCTTTTTTTGTAGGAATAATTCTTTATCTTGTAATACGGCATTGTCGAGCACCATGGTGGATTACGCTATTTACTGGATTAGTTATTTCAGCTGTCGCTGTTATTTCCCAGCGATATTATTCTCATATCAATTTTTCTGAATTTATTCACCAAGGAGTTCATTTGAACTTTTTGTGGTGGAAAATTTTATTTGTCAGGGGGGTAGCTCAAGCATCTGAGTTTATGATTCATAACATGCTTAACTATCTTATTGGTTTTCCATTATTGATTGCAGGGTTATTAGACCTTATGAATCTCATAGCAGAAAATCCACATCAACAAATAATGAAGGCTCTCAAAAAAGGCGTGAAAGCGGGTGAGAAAAAAGAAATTAGCAAAAAAGAAATTGAGAAAGCCTTAAAAAATATTCGTGAAGAAGATCATGATGGAACAGTATTAGGTGTATCTCATTATACTGGTAAATGTGTCGTAGTGCCTGATAAAAACATTAATCAAGTGATGTTGGTTTTAGGCACGACCGGCAGTGGTAAGACCATTACATTAAGACGATTTTATAAACGTGCTATCACACAAGGTTATCCGCTCGTTATTGTTGACGGTAAACCGGACGAGGAAAATATTGCGTGGTTAAAAGATCTTTCTGAAAAGTACAACAGGAAATTTATCGGATTTAATTGCGGTAACTATCTTCCCTATGATCCGTTAGCAAACGGTGGATATACAGAGTTAAAAGATAAAATTATCAGCTTAAAAGATGAGTGGTCAAGCGACTATTATCGGTCGATAGCTGAAGATTATTTGCAAACCACGCTAGAGGCACTAATAAAGTCTAAAAAAACTTTCGATTTAAGAGCTGTAGTTAATTGCTTAAATTACAAAGAGCTTACCTTATTGGCGCGTGATATTGCTGATCCAGTATTAACTAACCGAGTAAAAAGCCTTGAGCATTATGACCGTAAAGACATTACTGGATTACAGGCGCATCTTAATATTTTAATCCACTCTGAATTAGGCGATTTCTTTGAGCGTAATGATTCTACTTTTACGTTGCCGCAAGCAATTAAAGAAAATGCAGTTGTGTATTTTGCCTTACCTGCGTTGCGGTTTCCGAGTTTTTCGAAAGTATTAGGTAAGTTGGTAATTAATGATCTTAAAGCGGTGATTGATCGCAACAATACTAATAACCGTCCTATATTCACGGTGTTTGACGAGTTTTCAGTATTTGCAGGCGAGCAGGTGTTAAACCTTGTCAATATGGGGCGTGGAAAAGGTGTGCATGCAATTTTTGGTACGCAGGGGTTGGCGGATTTAGAAAAAGTGGATGAAACATTTAAGAAGCAGGTATTGAATTGTATTAATACTCTTATATGTCATCGGTTAAATGATTCAGAAAGCGCAGAATGGGTAGCCAAATGGGTAGGTACTCAAGATGTTTTTAATGTAACCGCACAACTGAATTTGCAGGAAGCTTCTGATATGGGTTCAGTAAAATTTGATAAAGAATTTATTATTCATCCTGAAACAATTAAACAGAAATTAAAAACTGGCGAGGCATTTTATGTCAGCAAAGTTAACGACTTTCTTGGCGATAAAGTTAAAATAAAATTTATATGATTTAAACACGCAAAAGCGCGCTCCGTTTGAGAGTGGCCATATCGACTGCTAGTTTCATCTTATCACAACCGATCACGTTTAAAAGGGCTGCGCAAGTCGCAAAAAGCGCGACCCTTTTAAACGCGCTGCGCAAGTCGCAAAAAGCGCGACCCTTTTAAACGCGCTGCGGTTGTGAACGATTAAACTAGCAGTCGACATGGCTGCCAACTTAATTGGAGATTGGTTAAATGAATAATTTGGAGCCTAAAATTTACGTAGCATGTTTGGCAGCTTACAACAGCGGTTATTTACACGGTGAGTGGGTAAATGCAACAAAAGGAATTGATCAATTACAGGATAACGTAAAATCCATATTAGCAAAAAGCCCTGTCACAAATGCAGAGGAGTTTGCGATTCATGATTATGAAGACTTTGGTGCGGTACAAATTGAAGAATATACCAGCTTAGACACTGTCACAGAAATCGCTGAATTTATTGCTGAGCATGGAGAGCTAGGCTCGGAGATTCTTAATCACACGGGTGAAAATATAGAAAAAGCACGTGAAGTACTCGAAGAATGTTATCACGGTGAATTTAATAGTGAGGAAGATTTTACTTACTATTGGATCCACGAGGTGGATGGCAGAGAGATACCGGAATATTTGCAACACTACATTGACTATGAAGCAATGGCTCGTGATTTTTTTATAAATGATTTTTTCTCGGTTGAGCTAAATCATAAAGTACATGTGTTTAGTAATTATTGATTGCAGATGCCCGCTAAATGCGGGCATTTTTTAATCTAGTCAGCGGCGAAAGCAGTGGTTATTTTCTTCGTCGAGTCAAAAAAATTCGGCGATTTTGAAGAAGGTCAAATGAATAAGCGGTGAGAAGACCTAGAGCAAGATACTCCCACAGAAACTGACCATAATAAAATATGCGGTAAAAAATATTTCCCGTTGAGCACGCAATTTGTAATATTGAAAAAATACCACCATGAATGGTGATGATGATTGCACCCATTATGAAGCCATTCGTCATAGTGCTATATGTCGATAATTTATCTTTAATTAGATAAAACACAATAAACGAGGCGATAGTTGGCTCCAGATAGGTGATGTATGCAGGAATTAAAATATTTGCTCCATACGGAACTTGAGGGCCAGATAGCGGTTGTGGCATATGTGCAAGTAAGGGAACTAACAAAGCATGATTTATTATTTTTACGACTGACATTAAGGCTATTCCCAGAATTGTAAGCGCAACGTATTTTAATAATTTAAAATGTTTTGTTTCAGATGCTGATTGCACAAAAATGCAGACGATAAATGATATGCTCAAAAAGGAAAGATAGTGTGGAAGGTCTACTAGAATTTGATACGTCCAAGGTGTGCCACAGACGATTTGCATAATAAAGCCTCGTAGGCTTTCTACTAACGCTGATATCAAGATGGTAAATAATATAATTCGCTTAAAAGGCTTGATATTTGCCCAGTACTCTTTCGAGTAAAGATAGATGAACATGGGCGCAATGATCATCCCAAAGCGGATTAGATAACCTACTGCCTGATTGAGAAAAGGATCAATCTTAAGATTGGGCGCCTGAAAATATTGGATGATTAATGCATGTGCGCTCACAGAAATCATGCCCGTCAACACAATTGCTAAAGCAATATATAAGTAATTTTTTTGCACGTCTATGTCATCCAAAAGTCAGAATAAAATGTTTTTTCCTATCAGCTACAAAATGATCGATTTTTAAGGGTGTGGACTCTAACACATAGAGTGAGCTGTTTGCTATGACAGCACGTTTGTTTAATGACGATATGTTTTTGATTTGTTGTAATCTGTGTATTTAAGCATCTATATAATACTTGAAAGTAATGCTGGCTGGCTAGAATGGTATCAGCTAATCTATGGGCTATGGGTAACAATATTGAAAATTCTGGCACTAAAACATCCATCTCAGCAATTGAGAATGGAGTTTATCGCATTCTTAGCTTAGACGGTGGAGGAGCAAAGGGCTTTTATACCCTCGGTGTATTACAGGAGATTGAGGGATTAATAAATAGACCTCTTTGCGAACGCTTCGATTTAGTTTTTGGCACGAGCACTGGTGCAATCATAGCCGCTCTCATTGCTTTAGGCTATCGGGTTAATGATATTCATGATCTATATAAGTTATATGTTCCATCTATCATGAAAGCACGGACTGAAAAGGAAAAGTCTGCGGCTTTGAATGAGCTGGCCACCCAAGTTTTTCAAGACAAAAAATTTGATGCTGTAAAGACAGGTATTGGGATAGTAGCAACAAGGTGGGTAACGGAGAAGCCTATGATCTTTAAAGGCAGCGTTGCGCAAGCTCATGGCCGTATGGGAACGTTTACTCCGGGTTTTGGTTGTACTATTTCTGAAGCTGTCCAAGCTTCTTGTTCGGCTTATCCCTTCTTTATGCGAAAAAATGTCACTACTGCTGCGGGGGACGTAATTGAATTAATCGATGGTGGTTATTGTGCCAATAATCCTACTTTGTATGCTATTGCTGATGCAGTTACTGCTTTAAATGTGGCACGGGAAAATCTCCGTGTTGTGAGTGTCGGCGTTGGTGTTTATCCTGAACCAAAGCCTTCATCCCTTAAGATGTGGTTTGTAAAAAAATATTTTTTGAGTGTTCAGCTTTTGCAGAAAACAATGGAAATCAACACTCAGTCTATGGATCAACTTCGGACTATATTATACAAGGATATTCCAACAATTCGAATCAGCGATACATTTGAAAGGCCCGAGATGGCAACAGATTTCATGGAGCACAATCTCGATAAACTTAATATGTTGCGGCAGCGAGGCAGCGAATCTTTCGCAAGTCGTGAATTACAGCTAAAAGCATTTTTGCTTTAGGAAAATGTATGCCAATACCAGAATCACAACTCGATATTTGGGCGCATCAAGGTTCTGTTACGCAATCCAGTAATACCTATAATACGGTCAAATCTGTGCTTGAATCGTCTGACGCGCCCTATGCGAAAAGAGAATTTACCGTTTTCCTTCAAGGCTCTTATGGCAATAACACAAATATTTATGCGGAAAGTGATGTTGATATCGTAATTCAGCTGACCTCTGTTTTTAGCTTTCACCTTGGTGCATTACCAATAGAGCAGCAATCGATATTCTATCAAGCTAATTCTTGTTGGGTTGCTTATAATTTAGCCGACTTTAAGCGTGAGGTTTTATTGCACTTACAGCGAAAATATGGGGATGCAGTTCAAATTAGCGACAAAGCCATAAAAATCAAAGCTAATGGTAGCAGAAGAAACGTAGATGTAATCGTTTGTATGAGTTTTCGTAACTATCAAAGATTTGCTAGCGTTAGCGATCAGCAGTATGTAGAGGGTATTTGTTTTTTCAATTCCAGCAATATACAAATTGCAAATTATCCTAAAAATCATTTGGCAAATCTTACTGTTAAGCATCAAAGAACTAATGGTTGGTATAAACCAATGGTGCGGATATTTAAGAACATACGCACCAGCTTGGTTCAGCAAGGAATGATTGTTGCAAGTGATGCCCCTTCTTATTTTTTAGAGGGTATGCTTTACAATGTCCCCGATATGAGTTTCGGAGGCAGTTATACGAACACGGCTATTAATTCTATTAATTGGCTTTGTCAAACAGATCGCAGCCGCCTGGTTTGTGCAAATGAGCAATATTTCTTATTAAATGATTTCCTTCCTGTAACATGGCGCGCTGCGAAGTTCACTGCTTTTTTGGGTGCAGCTTGTGATTTATGGCAGCGGTGGTAGGCGCGTAAAAACAATACATTTCTATGTAGAAATTCCGTATTTTTTTGGGTCCAATTTGGGCCCATTTTTCTGAAAAGTAATTTGTTTTGGGCCCTTTTTGGGCTCACTCAGGGACAATTAAAGACCACGAAATACAACATGAAGGCGTAAAAAAACCACATTAACCCTTTGATTTTTCAGGGTTTGCTGTGGTCTGTGGTCGTCTTTGATTGTTTTTTGTAATGGTGGAGGCGGCGGGAATTGAACCCGCGTCCGCAAGCTCTCTACCGTTGGATCTACATGTTTAGCCTGGTCTTTTAAGTTTCATCACTCACCCTCCGACTGGCAGGATGATAAAGTGACTATCCCTGAGTTTTAGGAGTGCTAGCTCGGGCAGATAACACTACGATCCTATGTAATATGACCCCTCATAGCTTACTTGCGTAAGCTCCAGTCGCATAAGCACAACTGGTGAGTGGCGCTCTGCTACTTAATTAAGCAGCGACTGCAGCAACGTCATCAGCGAAGATAACGTCGTTTACAGCTTTACGAGCGTATACTCTGTCGTTTTTGGCAGGTATATGTTTTTGCAACATTTTTTACGAGGTTA
This sequence comes from Gammaproteobacteria bacterium, assembly GCA_013286085.1. GTDB lineage: Bacteria > Pseudomonadota > Gammaproteobacteria > DSM-16500 > DSM-16500 > UBA5158. The sequence continues at coordinate 9,986 of JABDGK010000027.1, forward strand.
GTTACGTCCTCGACATGCCCCTCGGGCTTCGCAACCCACGTCGAAACCAAGTCGCCCCCATCTGTAATTATAGAACATTACCGCGAAAAGATTAGCCAATAAGTGGTTGAGTTGCAAGTAATTTCACTACTGTTGCTTGATGGGTGGGTTTTCATAATCAATTTTAGGTATGGATTTAGCTTTTTTTTCATTCTGAGGTGTTATGGCGGGTGCGAGTGGTGGGGTATAGGTAATACCCGGTTTGGCGGCAGTGACAGCAGCCATATACTGAATTTGTTTGTCACGTAGATAATTCAGTGAAGATGGCAGTGCAAAAACAAGAATAAGAAATAAAAGCCATTTCAATAGCATGTGCTTCGGTGCTTTTTTTTCATGATCATGCTTGCGCATCTAGATATCCTATCTATTTAATGATCGAGTTCTTGCGTCGCTAATATTTTAACAGTTTCTAAGGCAATTTGTATGCTTTGCTGAATGGCTTCGGATGCTTTATTTGAATTATCAAAACCATGCTTAGGTGAGCCTGCAATAGCTAGAATAGCACCTGCTAAGACACGATGTTGTGGTGAGTCAGTTTGCTGTCGTAATAGATGATTATAAAAATGTGATTGAATGAATAATGCCGATGTTTCCATCTCGGTGGCAAATACACCGCTCTTTGTTAATAGATCCATATACGCATCATTTTCTTCAGCGCGAGGGCCTGCACTAAACTCACGTGCAAAGATCGAACTTTTGCAGTGCACTATACCCGTGTGAAGTTTTTGTGAGAGATGTAATTTTTCAGCGGCTAGCATAATAGAGGATGTAAATTCTAACGATGCAATCGCTGGAAATTCTAAGGGAACATAGTGCACGGTGGTGTTTTCGTCACGTACGGAAGCTTGCGCATTGACTACATCACCAACCGGAATAAATTCTTGTAGAGTGCCTGCTGTTCCTACGCGTAAAAAGCGTTTCGCGCCAAGATAAAATAATTCATGTAAAATAACTTCAACACTGGCGCAGCCCATGCCGGAGTGGATAGCGGCTACATCAATTCGAGTACCATGACAATCTAACGTGCCTAAATATAAATTGTGGCCGCGAGGGTGTGGTTTGACTATGAGTTTATCGAAATGTTTCGCAATTTCATGGGCGCGTCCCTCTGAACCGGGTAAAAAAACATAACGACCAATGCCATTGTTACCCGCTAAATCTTCTGGGGTTGCGTGGAGGTGTTGGGGTTTAAACGGAGGTGTAGCCATCTTATTATCCTAAATTATTTTTTAAAATCCGACCTTTTTCACGTTGCCAGTCACGATTTTTTTCATCGGCGCGTTTGTCGTGGAGTTTTTTACCCTTGGCGAGTGCGATATCTAATTTAACGTGGTTATTTTTCCAATACAGACTTAACGGAATGAGCGTATAGCCTTTGCGTTCAACGCTCCCAATTAATTTGTTTAATTCGCGACTGTGCAATAATAATTTACGGCTTCGGGTTGGATCCGGTGTAATATGTGTGGAGGCGGTTTGTAGCGGTGTAATTTGGGCGCCAAATAGCCATGCTTCACCGTTTTTGATGAGGACATGACTCTGGTCGAGTTGAATCCGGCCGGCACGTAGGCTTTTGACCTCCCAACCTTGTAAGGCAATACCCGCTTCAAAGTGTTCCTCGAATGAGAATTCATGCCGAGCTTTACGATTTAAAGCGATAGATTCATTAGATTTCTGTTTCTGGCTCATGCGGCGCAGTATAATACCAAATTAAAAACTTAGATAGATAAGAGTAAGCAGTGAATGACAATTATTAAACGCAGCGCCCTGGTATCCTATTCCGTGCGCCAAATGTTTGAATTAGTGAATATTATCGAAGATTATCCGCATTTTTTGCCATGGTGTGGTGCTAGCCATATTATCCATCGCACGGATACAGAAGTGGAGGCTACACTGGATATTGCTTGGAAAGGGATGCATAAGAGTTTTACAACGCATAATACATTACATCCCTATGACCATATGGAAATTCAATTAATCAACGGTCCATTTAAGCGTTTAGAAGGAAGATGGTCGTTTAGCGATCTAAATGGACAGGCTTGTAAAGTGTCTCTGGATTTAGAGTTTGAGTTTGCGGGTGGTGTGATGGATATTCTTTTTCAGCCAATTTTTAATCATATTGCGAATTCATTAGTGGATGCTTTTTGTAAACGTGCGGTGGAAGTGTATGGGCAATCTTAAAAAAATTCATATTGAAGTTGCTTATGCTACGCCAGAAGCGCAAACAATTATTCCGCTGGATGTTGAAGAAGGTTGTACGCTTGAAACAGCGGTTGATCGTTCGGGAATATTGGAACGCTTTCCTGAAATTAATTTAAATCAGCAAAAAGTGGGGATTTTTAGCAAGCAGCGTCAGCTGACTGATGTTGTGAAAGACGGTGAACGCATTGAAATTTACCGAGGATTGTTGGTTGATCCTAAAGCCGCTCGCCGCCAACGGGCCGTGGCAGCGGGACAGGTTTTGCGACGTAAGAGATAGAATCTATATCAATTACTTAGATCCATACCTTTTTACAAATGGGGATTCCTCCGGCTCATTGCCAAAAACCCAAGTACTGTTAGTTACTCTTGCGGCAAAGTTTTCAGTTAGTCTCTTATCTGTTTTAACGGGTGCTTGTTGGGTAAAGAATTTCACTGCGGTGGTTGCTTCTGTCGCAAGTCGCATTTCAAGTGTTGCACTTGTTTCTTTGCTAATGATTTTCTTGGCGCTGTTTTGTTTGAATTGAAACAATGGCATAAATAGCATAAATGGCTCCTCTTTTGTGTAATCATTATAGTCATTAGGTAGTTACAGAATCATGGCAGCTAGATGACAATATTGTCATTGATCAAAAATGCCAAGGACTGAATGGTTTTGCGGTAAAAGCTTCTTCTGATTTCACCCCTTGTAATTCATGCTTGAATGCTATTACTGATCGCTCTATTGTTTTAGCCAACAATTTTGGGTCAAAGAATTTGTCTTCGAGAGTTATTACAAAGTAAATATTGGTTCCTGCTACATAGGGATCTACCGGGTCTAGGTAATGTTTTGTGTTTTCACGCATATTATCGTTGTCGATTGCATTAAAATAGTCATTGGCGATCATTTCTCGTAGTCGGGCTTTTTGTTCTGACGATGATTTTTGATAGTTAGCATACAAATCATTAGGTAAGTGTTGTTTAAGAATATCCCCTAATTTTTCGGCTAATTTGCGTTTATCTTTTAATTCAATAATAAGCCGTATATCTTCGTCACCATGGTCATAGTTGAAATGCTGTTTAGCAAAATGTTGTAAACTGACAGCGGATGTATCTCCGGCTTCTTTTTTCCATGCATATATCTTATTTATCACGCTGTTTATGATTTTTTGCGCAGTACTATATTGTTTGAACATAAAAAATCGCATAAATAGCCCCTCTTTTTATGAGGCCATCATAGCTATTAGATGATTACAGAATCATGGCGACTAGATGACAATATTGTCATTATCGAATGAATGGTGAATATAAATTCCCTTTAATATCGCTGACTCTGTCATGGCTGAAAATAAAGGTAATGTATTTTTCGGTAGGTTGGCTGTTGCCTGGTCTGTAGGTATACACATAGTCCAAGCGATTTGGATCAAACACATTTGCTAAAATAGGCTCACCTAAAATATCTTGGACTTCCGATTTTGTCATGCCGGTATGTACACGGTTTACCATGTCTGGGGTAATAATATTGCCTTGTTCAATATCCATTTTATGTACATGGAAATAAGAGCATCCTGTTAAAGAGGCAGAAATTGCTAACATGGCCAATAGGTTACGCATAAATGTGTTTCCAATGTAATTTTATTTCGGCACATGATAACTGATTTGGTATGTGATATAAAGGTTGAAATTTTGATAGATAGGAGAGTATGACGTTGGATAATGCAAATCTAAAAAAAGCGGGCTTAAAAGTGACATTGCCGCGGGTAAAAATCCTCGAAATCCTCGAAAAAGCCAAAGACCATCATTTAAGTGCTGAGGATGTGTATCGCGTATTATTGGAGTCATCCGAAGATATCGGTTTAGCAACCGTCTACCGCGTCTTAACCCAGTTTGAAGAAGCGGGTTTGGTGATTCGGCATAATTTTGAGGGTGGCCATTCGATTTTTGAATTGGATCACGGTCGACATCATGATCATTTGGTCTGTGTGAAATGCGGGCGAGTCGAAGAGTTTGTGGATCCCATTATTGAAGAGCGTCAACAAGAGATTGCGAATAAAGCAGGCTATGCGATTACAGATCATAGTTTAAATATTTATGGGATTTGTGGGATTTGTCAGCATCCATAACGTTTAGCAAGTGGGGTGGGGTATGCCGAAACAGCGAGAACATTTAGTGATTGGATGTGGTCATTCTTATTTCTGTACGTTTTCCCATCCTGCTTCCAAATTTGAAACGATTGATATTGATCCACAGATGAAACCAGATGTTGTGCTGGATATAACGAATGTTGAAACATTTTCTCAGCAGTATCACGATCAGAAATTTTCAGCCATTATTTTTGAATATCTTTATGAAGAAAAAAATAAAATTAATTTTTTTGATTATCTTAAAGAGAACGGTAATCTGGTTTATGTTGGCGGTTTTTTCTTAGCGTTGATTCATGTGTTAGATCTAGGTGCGACACTGTGCATGTTTTACAGTGATAGCGGTGATTTCCATCCTGTCAGCATTATTCCAAAAGACGGTCAATTAAATATTGATCCGCTTTTACAAAACTATTTAAATGACACCCTTGCGAATAAACATTGTCAAAAATGTGAAATTAAGATTACACCAGAATTAAAACAGCGTGCCGGGTTGCTCAAGGCTGTGCATTACGATATAGCCAGAAAAAGGCCGTATTTTCCGGATAGTTTTATTATTGCAGCATTATTGGCAACGCCAAATAAAGAACCTATTACTGCGAATCACATAAGACAGATAACGGAATCCTATTCACCCGGTTGGTTGCGTCGGCATACGATAGGTAAAACAAAAGGGATGGTTGAGTTGGAGACCTTTCTATCTCGCTATGTTGATGCGGCGGTATTAGAAGAAAAAGATATTGGTGAGCTTATTAGGTTAATGCAGGATAGGCAGCGCCGCGTGATAAATAGTCTTAATCCAGCGCGGGATGTATATGGTTCAACAACCCAAGTTTATAAACAAATTGTGGTGGCGATATTGAATTTTTGGTTATCCAATGCTATTCATCCCATGCCAGTTGAAGATCCAAAAAATGAAAATAAATTATAATAAAAACTATGTAATTACTCGTTTTTACGTTAGCGTGGCGTTGTTGCATAAATAAATTTCCTCCTTCTCCCCTTGTGGGAGAAGGTGCCCGGAGGGGCGGATGAGGGGTGTTTTTGTGCTAAAAGCACCCCTCACCCTAACTCTCTTCCACAGGGGGGGAGGGAATAAAAACAAAAAATTGATTTATGCAAAACCAACAGTAAATTTGAGTATTTCTACACTTTTTCTAGCATTTCTTTTGCATGCTCAATCGTTTTCTTCGTAATTTCCACACCACCCAACATTCGCGCTAACTCATGAATTTTTTCTTTTGCATCCAGCGCATGGATATGGGAGAACGTCGCTTCTTTCTCGTGACGTTTTTCAACTAATAAATGCTGTTGGCCCTGTGCAGCAACTTGAGGTAAGTGCGTAATGCAGAGTAACTGATGCGTTGTGCCAAGTCGACGAAGTAATTTGCCAACAATTTCTGCTGTTCCGCCGCTAATACCAACATCGACTTCATCAAAAATCAACGTCGGAATAGTATGTTGCTCAGCCGTTGCCATATGAATCGCCAGACTAATACGAGACAGCTCACCACCCGATGCGACTTTAGCCAGTGGTTGCAGAGGTTGGCCAATATTGGTTGTAATTTGAAAAATAATTTTTTCTATTCCAAAAGGTGAAAATGCAGCAACATCACTCACAAATTCAATATGAAATTTACCGTGTGGCAATGAGAGCTCATGAATAATGTCAGTAATTTCTTTCGTTAGTTTTTTAGCAAATTTAGCGCGACTATCGCTGAGTTTTTTAGCGGATTTTTCATAATTTGCTGCAATGGTCTGGCGTTGCTGTTCTAATTCGAGTATGCGTTCTTCACTTGTGTTAAGCACAGATAATTCACTGGCAATGCGTTGTTGTAATGCAAATAATTCCTCTGGTTTGACTTTGTGTTTGCGTGACATATCGAACAACGAGCCGATGCGTGCTTCGATCCATTGCAGGCGTTCAGGATCTAAGTCGATATGTTCAAGATGATGACGCAGTTCATTTTCAGTATCACTGAGTTGAATGATAGCGCTACGCATATTGTCGACCCACGCTTGAATTTTAGTGTCGTATTGCTGCACGTTTTCCAGTGCACCGAGTGCATGATTGAGACTGCTTAATGCATTATGGTTTTCTTGCTCAGATAAATTATTTAATGCTAGATTCATGTTTTGTAGTAACTCGCCGGAATTGGCCAGTTTTTTATGTTCATTATCGAGTGCTTGAAATTCATCAGCACTTAATTGTAATTCTTCTAATTCATTGAGTTGAAAGCGTAAGAATTCACCACGAGAGGTGCGTTCATGATTGGCTTTGCGTAAATTTTCTAAAATAGCCGTAACGCTGTGCCATTCGCGCGACAAATTCGCAACTGAGCTAGTGAAATCATGATGTCCAGCATATTTGTCTAACATTTCACGCTGTGTTTCCGGTTTAAAAAGCGCTTGATGTTCATGCTGGCCGTGAATATTAATTAATAAATCACTGAGTTCGCGCAATAATTGCAATGTGCTAGGTGTGCTGTTGATATAACTTTTTGAGCGCCCATCTTTTTGCACGGTACGACGAATGATGCATTCATCGGAGTCATCATAAAGATCATGTTGCTGTAACCAGTTTTTGACATCGGGTAATTTGCGAATATCAAAAGTAATGCTGATATCAGCTTTCTCTTGGCCCGCACGTACCATATCGCCTGTTGCGCGACTACCTAAAGCAAGTTCGATGGCATCAATTAAAATAGATTTCCCCGCGCCTGTTTCGCCGGTAATAACCGTGGTGCCTGCTTGTAAATCAAGGTGTACTTGTTGAATAGTCACTAAATTTGTAATATCAATTTGGATAAGCATAATTCTTATTCCGTATAATTAAGTTTTTTACCCCAATGCAGCTTGCTGCGTAACGCTTCGTAATAATTGTAATCAAGTGGGTGGATAAGATGTAATGACTGGGCTTTTTTGCTAACTGTAATGTGACAGCCTACTGGCGTAGTAAGATAGTCTTGTCCATCACAACTTAAACGCGGTGGGGAAGTGTTGTTCGGTGAAATAATAATATCAATACGACGATTGCCTTCGACAACAATGGGTCGACTGCTCAACGTATGGGGAAACATGGGAACCAATACAATCGCATCCAGTTGTGGATGCAGAATAGGTCCGCCGCCGGATAAGGCATAAGCCGTAGAGCCTGTGGGTGTCGCAATAATCAAACCATCAGAATTTTGACTACAAACAAATTGGTCATCAATATAAATTTCAAACTCAATCATATGGGGTGTCATATTAGGAATGATCGCGACTTCGTTAAGTGCATCATCTGTACCAATGAGTTTACCTTGTTGCTCAATATTCGCAGTGAGTAGAAAGCGTTTTTCTAAAATATATTTACCATTCAAAATAGCTTCGATTTTGTTTAACTCGTTGGGATGAATATCCGTTAGAAAACCGAGACTACCACGGTTAATCCCTAAAACAGGTGTTTCTTGATTGATAACGGCATGGGTAGCATGCAATAAACTACCATCGCCACCAATAACAATGAGTAAATCGCATGCACCACCCATTTTTTCGCGTGGCACGATGGGTAAGTCAGTATGGGGGAGCGAGGCCGCTGTTTCGGCGTCAATAATAATAGCAAGCTTGAAATGACGTAAATAGTCAACAAGTGCTTGCAATGTTTCATGAGCGCCTGGATTGCTAAGACGACCTATGATGCCGATAGTTTTAAAATGGATGGTCATGCCTGTTCCTTTCAGTGCAGTTTGTTAATTTTATGGTATATTACGCTTCTGCACCATAGGGTTAAGTGATAATGAGTGAAGCGACTATCAATCAACGCGCACAGCAAATCTTAAAGATGCTTGTGGAGCGTTATATTCAAGACGGCTGTCCGGTAGGTTCGCGCACGCTTGCTGAAGAGTCAACTCTTGGTTTAAGCCCCGCGACAATTCGTCATATTTTAGCAGAGTTAGAAGAAGCGGGTTACCTAGCATCGCCGCACACCTCGGCTGGGCGGATTCCAACCGCACAAGGCTATCGTGTATTTGTAAATAGTTTACTCACCACTAAGCCAATTGTTATCGAAACACTACAGGATTTGCAGGTTCAATTAGATCCAGACTTGGCTTTACCTAATCTATTGCAATCCGCTTCGTTGCTATTATCGGGTTTAACGCAAATGATAGGTGTCGTCGCACTGCCTAAGCGTAACCAAATCAAGTTAAGACAAGTTGAGTTTTTACCCTTATCTAATAACCGAATATTAGTTATTTTAGTTTTAAATAACCGCGAAGTACAAAATCGCATTATTCATACCGATCGTACCTATACGCCTGCAGAATTACAGCAAGCAGCCAATTATTTAAATGCCCATTATGTCGGCAAAGATTTGCTGATTGCGCGTAAAGAGTTATTGGCGGAAATCCAACAGGATAGGGATAACATGGCGCGTTTATTGCAAGCCGCTATTGAAGTGGCTGATAAAGCTTTTATCCCAGAGCAGGCAGAAAATAAAGACTATGTGATGGCGGGTCAAAATAACCTATTAAATTACACGAAACGCGGTGAGCTCGAAAATGTCTATGCGTTATTCCAAGCCTTTACTCAGAAGCAGGAAATTTTAAATTTATTAAATCATTCACTCGATGCCGAAGGAATCCAGATTTTTATTGGTCGAGAGTCTGGTCATGTGGCCTTTGATGAGTGTAGTATCGTCACCACGTCATATGCAGTAGATGGCCAATTAATTGGCAGCCTGGGTGTGATTGGGCCAACGCGTATGCCCTACAATAAAGTTATTTCTGCAGTAGATATTACCGCAAAATTACTCTCTGCAGCCTTGAATCAGGATTAATTGTCCCCATATTCAATAACATCAGCATAATTAACACGCTACTACGTGTGCGTTCAAGTATTAAAAAATGGGAGGTTTACAGTGTCATCTCAGAAAGAAAAACCCGTATCAGCCAATAGCACAACAAAGCTGAGTCAGCAGTTGCATGAAGACGATGCTGAGCACATTTTGCGCGAAGCGGCCTTATTGGAACACCCTTCTTATATTGAATTACAAAAAAAATTGGATGAAGCAGAAACGAAAGCCAGTGAAAATTGGGACCGTCTCTTGCGTCAGCAAGCCGAAATGGACAATATGCAGCGCCGTGTTGAGCGAGATGTAACCAATGCGCATAAATATGCACTGGAAAAATTTGTGCCAGAGCTATTGCCGGTCATTGATAGCATGGAGCGTAGTTTGCAAATTTCATCTGAAGAACATGCGGTTAATGCAGTATTAGAGGGTATTAATCTAACACTCAAGCTCTTCTATGCAGCCTTAGAAAAATTTGGGGTTATCCAAATAAATCCTGCCGGTGAAGCGTTTAATCCAGAGCTGCATCAAGCGGTTTCCGTGCAAGAGGGTACCGATGCAAAAGCAGGTACCGTATTGAATGTACTACAAAAAGGTTATTTATTGAATAATCGATTAATCCGACCCGCTTTAGTGGTTGTTGCAAAATAGTAGTCTTGAAAAACAAGAAACTGCCCACATATTTATAAGTATAAGTAATTTTTGGAGAGTAAACATGGCGATGAACAAAGTAATTGGTATCGATTTAGGCACAACGAACTCATGCGTTGCGGTAATGGAAGGTGATAAGGTTCGTATTATTGAGAATGCAGAGGGTGATCGCACAACCCCATCGGTTGTGGCTTATTTAGATAGCGATGAAGTGGTTGTTGGTCAACCAGCGAAACGTCAAGCGGTGACTAACCCAACGAATACCATTTATGCTGTTAAGCGTTTAATTGGCCGTCGCTTTGATGAAGAAGTTGTTAAGCGTGATCAAGCGATTGTCCCTTATAAAATTATTCGTGCAGACAATGGCGATGCGTGGGTCGAAGCGCACAGCAAAAAATTAGCGCCACCACAAGTCTCTGCACAAGTCCTCATGAAGATGAAAAAAACCGCTGAAGATTATCTCGGTCATGAAGTGACAGAGGCTGTTATTACAGTGCCTGCTTATTTTAACGATTCACAACGGCAAGCAACCAAAGATGCAGGCCGCATTGCAGGTCTTGAAGTCAAACGTATTATCAATGAACCCACCGCCGCTGCATTAGCATTTGGTATGGATAAAAAACAAGGCGATCGCAAAATTGCGGTGTATGACTTGGGTGGTGGTACATTTGATATCTCTATCATTGAAATTGCTGAAGTGGATAAAGAGCATCAATTTGAAGTGTTGTCCACCAACGGCGACACATTCTTGGGCGGTGAAGATTTTGACGTTCGTTTAATTAACTACTTGGTTGATGAATTCAAAAAAACCAGCGGTATGGATTTACGTAATGATCCATTGGCGTTACAACGCCTGAAGGAAGCGGCTGAAAAAGCGAAGATTGAATTGTCTTCTGCGCAACAAACAGATGTAAACTTACCTTATGTCACTGCCGATGCCAGTGGTCCTAAACACTTAAATATCAAAATTACACGTGCGAAGTTGGAATCATTAGTTGAAGATTTAGTGCAGAAAACAACGGGTCCATGCCAAACAGCATTAAAAGACGCAGGTTTAAGCATGTCTGATATTGACGATGTTATTTTGGTGGGTGGTCAGACCAGAATGCCGTTGGTACAAGAAACAGTGAAGAAAATCTTTGGTAAAGAACCACGCCGTGATGTGAACCCTGATGAAGCTGTTGCTGCCGGTGCGGCTATTCAAGGCGCTGTTTTATCGGGCGCAGTCAAAGATGTTTTATTGTTAGACGTAACGCCGCTTTCTTTGGGTATTGAAACCATGGGTGGTGTTATGACCAAGTTGATTGAGAAAAACACCACGATTCCTACCAAAGCGAATCAGGTTTTCTCAACAGCCTCCGATAACCAAACAGCAGTCACAGTGCATGTCTTACAAGGTGAGCGTGAAATGGCATCGGCTAACAAATCACTGGGTCGTTTTGATTTAAGCGATATTCCACCAGCACCACGTGGTATGCCACAAATTGAAGTGGCATTGGATATCGATGCGAACGGTATTTTACATGTGTCTGCGAAAGATAAAGCAACTGGTAAAGCGCAATCGATTGTGATTAAAGCATCCAGTGGTTTATCCGAAGATGAAATTAAAAATATGGTGACAGATGCAGAAGTTCACGCAGAAGAAGATCGTAAATTCCACGAATTGGTAACAGCACGTAACCAAGGCGATAACATGGTGCATGCGGTTAGTAAGTCACTCAAAGAAGCAGGTGATAAAGTGTCTGCTGATGAAAAACAAGCGATCGAAAAAGCGATTGAATCCTTAAAAGAAGCGCTCAAGGGCAACGATAAAGATTTAATTGAAGCGAAAACGAAAGATCTCACCGATGCATCGGGTAAAATGGCTGAGCGCCTCTATGCAGCTCAACAAGCGCAAGGTGGCGCTGACGCTGCACAAGGTCCACAAGGTGGCGCACAACAAGAAAGTGCTCACCAAGGTGAAAATGTCGTCGATGCTGAGTTTGAAGAAGTGAAAGGCGACGATAAAAAGTAAAAATTTGTTCTTTACAGAGCCGCGATCGTCAGGGAGCCGTCACTGAAAATAAAATTCAGTGACGGCTCCCTGACGATCGCGGCTCAGTTACAAGCCGGCAATAATGATTTATTAATTTTATTTTGGTTACCAAATGAGTAAACGTGATTATTACGAAACACTGGGTGTCGCACGTAATGCCAGTGAAGAGGAATTGAAAAAAGCTTATCGTCGTATGGCGATGAAGTATCATCCTGATCGTAACCCGGGTGATAAAGAATCGGAAGAGACATTCAAAGAGCTGAAAGAAGCTTATGAAGTTCTTTCCGATGGTCGTAAGCGTGCTGCTTATGATCAATTTGGTCATAACGCTGCTCAAGGTGGATTTGGCGGTGGTGGTCCAGGCGGAATGAATTTCACGGATATTTTTGGGGACATTTTCGGCGACATTTTTGGCGGTGGTCGCGCTGGTCCGCAGCGAGGTGCTGATTTACGTTACAACCTAGAAGTATCACTCGAAGAAGCTGTATTTGGCTCTACTGTAGAGCTAACCATTCCAACGCATGTTGCTTGTAATGAATGCCATGGCAGTGGTGCGAGGAAAGGTGCATCACCGGCCACTTGTAAAGATTGTGATGGCCATGGTCAAGTGCGTATGCAACAAGGTTTCTTTACTGTGCAACAAACATGCCCAACGTGTCGTGGGCAAGGGCGATTGATTTTAGATCCATGTGGTGAATGTCGTGGCAAAGGTCGCCGTAAACAAAATAAAAAGCTTTCTGTTAAGATTCCTGCCGGTGTTGATACCGGTGATAGAATTCGCTTAGGTGGCGAGGGTGAGGCGGGCGAGAATGGTGCTCATCCAGGCGATCTTTATGTGCAAATTGCCGTTAAGCAACATCCTATTTTTGAGCGGGATGGCACGCACTTGCATTGTGAAGTGCCGATTAGTTTTGTTGCCGCGGCTATTGGCGGCGAGCTCGATGTACCCACCCTAAATGGCCGTGTCAAACTGAAAATTCCTGCTGAAACACAATCGGGTAAAGTGTTTCGTTTACGAGGGATGGGGGTGCCGCCGGTTCGGGGAGGCTCGCCAGGCGATTTGCTGTGCAAAGTGATGGTAGAAACACCTGTTAATTTGACAGCTAAACAAAAAGAGCTCCTAAAAGAGTTTGAACAAACCTTATCAACAAATAACATTAATCATAGTCCTCGCTCGAACTCTTGGTTTGATCGAGTCAAAAAATTTTTTGAAGACGTGAAGTTTTCTGAGAGTAAAAAAAGATGAAAAAAGTACCCATGACTGTAGAAGGTGCAGCGCTGTTGCGCGATGAGTTGCAACGTTTAAAATCTGTTGAACGTCCACGTATTATTGCCGCAATTGCGGAAGCGCGTGCTCACGGCGATTTAAAAGAAAATGCCGAGTATCATGCCGCGCGTGAGCAACAAGGATTTGCTGAAGGTCGCATTCAAGAAATTGAAGGCAAATTATCTAACATACAAATCATTGATGTGACTCAGCTCGAAAATTCGGGCAAGGTAATCTTTGGTTCAACAGTAAAAATGCTGAACTTAAAAACAGAAAAAGAAGTCACTTATAAAATTGTTGGTGAAGATGAGGCTGACATTAAAGTCGCCAAAATTTCGGTGACATCACCGATTGCACGTGGTCTCATTGGCAAATATGTGGGTGATACAGTAGAAGTGCAAACGCCAGAGGGCATGATTTCTTTTGAAATTATCGACGTTGAATATATTTAAATGAAAAAGAAAAAAAGCAGTCGTCAGTGGTTACATGATCATTTTAATGATCCTTATGTTAAAGAAGCACAAAGATTAGGTTATCGCTCACGAGCTGTTTTTAAATTAATAGAGTTACAAGAGCGTGATAAATTATTTAAACCGGGCATGACGGTGGTTGACCTCGGCGCTGCGCCGGGCAGTTGGTCTCAAATAGTGGTAAAAATACTGGGGCGCAAGGGACGCTTGCTTGCTCTTGATGTTTTACCGATGGAGCCGATTGCCGGTGTGGAGTTTATTCAGGGTGATTTTACCGAGGAATCTGTTCTCAACACATTATGCGATAGCTTGGGTGATCAGCACGTCGATTGGGTGATCTCTGATATGGCACCTAATCTGAGTGGGATTGATAGTGTCGACCAGGCACGGTCAATGCAACTGGCAGAGTTGGCGCTCGATTTAGCTACGCAAACACTCGATGGAGTTGGTGGTTTTTTATCCAAAGTTTTCCAAGGTGAAGGATTTGATGCCTTTCTTGTTTTGGTTCGACAAAATTTCAAAAAAGTGGTCATACGTAAGCCAAAAGCATCGCGTGATCGTTCTCGCGAAGTGTATATTTTGGCTAGGAATTAAATAGAGTTTCTAGTCTCGGCTCACTTGTTCAGGTATGATTAGATATATGATTTTTAACGAGAGGTCTCCAAGGTGAACGACACAATCAAAACGATATTGTTGTGGATGGTGATTGGAATCATCCTTGTTTCTGTGTTTAACAACTTTGGCACGCAACGTGCGTCGGATACCAAAGTTAGCTATAGCTCTCTCCTGAGTGATATCAAACAAGGTAATGTGAGTTCTATTACCATTTCTGATCAAGATGTCACGGGTGCGATGGTGAACGGTAAAGCGTTCTCCAGTTATTTGCCGATGCATAACGACCCAATTTTAATGAAAGAGCTCGTTGAGAAAAATGTCATCGTGAATGGTAAGCCGCCTGAGCAACCAGGCTTGCTCATGCATCTTTTGAATTTATTACCCTGGATTATTCTTTTTGCGATTTGGATTTATGTTTTGCGCCAACAAACGGGTGCTGGCAAAGGTGGGGCATTCTCTTTTGGTCGCAGTCGCGCACGTTTATTGGGCGAAGACCAAGTTAAAGTGACTTTCGCGGATGTTGCTGGTGTTGAAGAAGCAAAAGAAGAAGTGAAAGAGTTAGTCGATTTCTTGCGTGATCCCGGTAAATTCCAGAAACTCGGCGGTAAAATTCCGCAAGGCGTTCTACTCGTTGGTCCTCCAGGTACAGGTAAAACATTATTGGCGCGAGCCGTTGCTGGCGAAGCAAAAGTGCCATTCTTTACTATTTCTGGTTCTGATTTCGTTGAAATGTTTGTGGGGGTGGGTGCTTCTCGCGTTCGTGATATGTTCGAACAAGCAAAAAAGCAAGCACCATGCATTATTTTTATCGATGAAATTGATGCAGTAGGCCGTCATCGCGGTGCCGGTCTTGGTGGTGGTCATGATGAACGTGAACAAACCCTCAATCAATTATTGGTTGAGATGGATGGTTTCCAGGGAAACGAAGGTGTGATTGTGGTGGCAGCAACCAACCGTCCTGATGTATTGGATCCCGCCTTATTACGCCCAGGCCGTTTTGATCGCCAAGTGACTGTTGGTTTGCCTGATGTACGTGGTAGAGAACAAATTCTGCGTGTTCACATGCGTCGGGTGCCCCTGGGTGATAACGTTGAGCCTGCTGTAATAGCGCGCAGCACACCTGGTTTTTCAGGTGCGGATCTCGCGAATATTGTGAATGAAGCAGCTCTTTTTGCTGCGCGTGCAAACAAACGTGTTGTTGGTATGGAAGAGTTTGAAAAAGCGAAAGATAAAATTATCATGGGTGCTGAGCGCCGTTCGATGGTAATGAGTGAATCTGAGAAAAAACTCACGGCTTATCACGAAGCAGGACATGCCATCGTTGGTTTATTGGTACCAGGCCATGATCCTGTTCATAAAGTCACGATTATTCCACGTGGAAGAGCGTTAGGCGTAACCATGTTCTTGCCCGAAGGTGATCGTTACAGTTATAGCAAAGAATATTTAGAGAGTAAAATATCTAGCTTATTTGGCGGTCGTATTGCCGAGGAAATTATTTTTGGGGCCCAGAAAGTCACAACAGGTGCGTCCAATGATATTCAAAAAGCCACAGAGTTAGCGCGTAACATGGTAACGAAGTGGGGCTTATCGCAAAAGTTGGGACCATTGACGTTTGGTGAAGATGAAGGCGAAGTTTTCTTGGGGCACTCGGTGACACGCCACAAAGAAATTTCGGAAAGTACATCTGGCGTAATTGATGCTGAAGTCTATGTGATCGTTGATCAAAACTATAAGCGTGCTGAACAAATCTTGAAAGATAATCTCGACAAACTGCATTTAATGGCGCAAGCCTTAGTGAAGTATGAAACGCTTGATATTGACCAGATAGGCGATATCATGGCAAACCGCACGGTTCGAGAACCAACTGATTGGAACAATACCACAACGCAAACACCACCAGGGTCGCTTGCGAATGATATTGGTACAACGCCAATTCCAAAAATTGATGAGAATAAAGGTTTAAATTCCGCTCATGACCAAAGCACCAGTTAGCTCGCAATCTGTATCCAAGCGCAAATATTTTGGCACTGACGGCATTCGAGGCCGCGTCGGTGTCGCGCCCATTAATGCCGAGTTTATTCTTAAATTAGGCTGGGCTGTCGGAAAAGTATTGGCACGCCAAGGTTGTGGTAAGGTATTGATTGGGAAAGATACACGCATTTCCGGTTATATGTTTGAGGCTGTGTTAGAGGCTGGATTGTCTGCAGCAGGTGTTGATATTCATCTATTGGGACCGATGCCAACCCCGGCTATTGCGTATTTAACACGAACTTTGCGTGCTCAGGCAGGTATTGTCATTAGTGCTTCGCATAATCCTTATTATGATAACGGCATTAAATTTTTTTCTGCCCAAGGTAGTAAATTACCAGACGAACTAGAGATTGAAATTGAAAAACAATTAGAGCAACCCATGACAACGGTTGATTCGGCGGAGCTTGGGAAAGCCATTCGCGTTGTCGATGCGCCGGGTCGTTATATTGAGTTTTGTAAAAGTACCATATTATCTGATATTACCTTAAATGGTCTAAAAATCGTGGTGGATTGTGCTAATGGTGCAAGTTATCACGTCGCTCCGAATGTGTTTCGTGAATTAGGCGCGGATGTTATCGAGTTTGGTGTTGAACCAAACGGTTTAAATATTAATTTAAACTGTGGTGCAACACATCCTGAAGTATTGCGGCAGCATGTTTTAGAAGAGCAAGCCGATTTGGGTATTGCCTTGGATGGTGATGGTGATCGCGTCATTATGGTTGATCATCAAGGTAATATTTTGGATGGGGATGAATTGCTTTATATCATCGCGAAGCACCGTCAGGAAGTAGGTACGCTGGATGGCGGTATTATTGGTACCGTCATGTCAAATCTTGGCTTGGAGCAAGCATTACGGCAGTTGGATATTGATTTTGCTCGTGTTCCAGTGGGTGATCGTTACGTGATTAGTGAGTTATTTAAGCGTAAATGGTGTTTGGGCGGGGAGCCCTCAGGCCATATTATTTGTTTAGGAGCGAACACAACCGGCGATGGTATTGTCGCCGCTTTGCAGGTGCTGTCTGCTATGCAGCATCGCCAACAGCCTTTGGCAGATTTAAGGATCGGAATTCATAAATATCCTCAAGTGCTGGTAAATGTGAAAGTGGCCGATAATTCAGATTTAAGCCATAAGACCCGGATTCAGGATGCATTACAGTACGCCGAAAATGAGTTGGGTGATCAGGGTAGGGTATTGTTGCGTCGCTCCGGGACGGAGCAGTTGGTTCGCGTGATGGTGGAGGGTAAAGATGCTACTCGCGTTAGTCAATTAGCGAATCAACTGGCTGATGTTGTTAAGGCGGAGTTGGCTGGGTAATTCAGGACATTTATGGCTTGAAATACCATCTCCTCTTGATTTAAAAAACAAGAGGAGAGGTATGCAAAAAAGACTATTCAGTCATTTCTTTCAGCTTCTTAAGTGCTTTGATTTTAATCACTTTATGAGCTGGTTTAGCCTTAAACATGACTTCTTCGCCAGTAAAAGGATTAACGCCTTTACGAGCAGGTCTTGCAGGCTTCTTCACCACATTAATTTTCAACAGTCCTGGCATAACAAATTTTCCAGGTCCACGAGACTTGATGTGAAGTTCAATTACTTTCGTTAGCGCTTCAAGAGATGCAACAACGTCTTTTTTGGAAAGAGTTGTGATATCAGTCATCGCCTTGATAATGCCACCTTTAGTAAGAGGATCTTTTACTGTAACGTTTATTGCCTTAACAGCAGTTGCTTTTTTGGATGCAGCTACTTTTTTGGTTGTTGCAGTTTTTTTCTTACCGTTCCCTGTAGATCTGGCAGTTGCTTTCTTTCTAGCAGCCATTGTTTTTTCCTCATGTTAAAGTCAATGATGCACTGCTTACATTAGCAATATCTTTCTAATTTTGCGAGTATTTTTATGCGAAAGATGCTTGAAAAAGCTAAAAAAAATGATTAATACTGGTTTTTTTCAGCCGTATTGCTAGGGGACAGTAAGTATATGGATCAAATGAGAGAAAGCTTGCTTGTTTTGTATCATTACTATAAAATTCCCCATCTTTTGATCTTGGGTATTTTTATAAGTGGTATTTACTCCCACGGAGTAGGAGTCAGATGAAAACGTATAATGCGAAAAATGAAACAGCTACACATAACTGGTATGTCGTTGATGCAGCAGGCAAAACTTTAGGTAGATTAGCTAGCCAAGTTGCAACACGCTTACGTGGTAAACACAAGCCAGAATACACCCCTCATGTTGATACTGGGGATTTTATTGTTATTATTAACGCCGATCAGGTAAAAGTAACGGGTAACAAGGCGAAAGATAAGATTTATTACAGTCACTCAGGATTTCCTGGTGGATTGAAAGAAATTACTTTCGAAAAGTTGCTCGCTAAAAAACCTGAGCGTGCTCTTGAAATCGCGATTAAAGGTATGTTGCCTAAGAATCCATTAGGCCGTGCTATGTATCGCAAATTAAAAGTGTATGCAGGGGTTGAACATCCACATACAGCACAACAACCACAGTTACTTGATTTAAGTACGGATAAATAATCTATGGCAGCAGCAAAGCAAAGTTTTTATGGTACAGGTCGACGTAAGTCTTCTACGGCGCGTGTATATTTGAAGCCCGGCAAAGGTAATATCATTATTAATGACAATACCTTGGATCAATATTTTGGCCGTAAAACAGCCCGAATGATTGTTCGTCAACCGCTTGATGTCACAAACTTGCATGACAAGTTTGACATTACGGTAAACGTTGCTGGCGGTGGCACAAGCGGCCAAGCAGGCGCTATTCGTCATGGTATTGCTCGTGCATTGCTAAAGTACGGCATCTCTATCGGCGAACCAGAAACGGGTGAAGAAACCGGCGAAGGTACCAGTACTGGAAGCGAAACTTTAACTTTACGTAAGATTTTACGTAGAGCTGGCTACTTAACCCGTGATGCGCGTGAAGTAGAGCGTAAGAAGGTTGGTCGTCATAAAGCGCGTAAAGGTACACAGTACTCTAAACGTTAATCGTGCCAAGACTTGCTTTCGTTACCGCTATTTTGGAATCAGCGTCATGCTTTTCAAAATGCGGTATACTCTCTGGAATGTGTTAACAGACCCTAAACCCATTGTGGCTAAAACCACAATGGGTTTATGATTAATAGCTTGGAACAATGCTGAACAAATGGATTTTGTAACAGTTGGGGGATCGTCTAGTGGTAGGACAGCGGACTCTGACTCCGTTAACCTAGGTTCGAATCCTAGTCCCCCAGCCAGCCAGCAGGTTTTACCAGATAGTGGTGTTTATAAATAATGTGTTATTGAGGAGTATCTCTCATGGCGATAGTTGCCAACAAACGATCAATCATGACGCTGTATTCAAGCTCGATGGATATTTATAGCCATCGTGTCCGCATTGTCCTTGCTGAGAAAGGTGTTGCGGTTGATGTGATTAATACAGATTCCAATGAAAAACTGGAAGATTTGCTCGAATTAAATCCATATGGCAATACTCCCACTTTAGTTGATCGTGATCTCGTATTGTATGATGCAAACATTATCATGGAGTATTTAGATGAGCGTTTTCCTCATCCACCATTAATGCCTGTTTATCCTGTTGCTCGTGCTAAAACCCGCTTAATGATTTATCGCATTGATAAAGAATGGAGTGCATTGGTTCGCCAGATTGAAGCCGGTAAACCGGATGAAGCGCAAACTGCAGGTAAAGAACTACGAAATTACCTTGTTAAATTAGCCCCGGTATTTGCTAATTCAGCATTTTTTCTGAATGAAGATTTTACGTTAGTTGATTGCTGCATAGCGCCAATTTTGTGGCGTTTACCTGCTTGGGGTATTACATTACCACCCGAAGCAAAAGCAGTGACAAAATATGCTGAACGCGTATTTGAGCGTGACTCATTCCAAGCAAGTTTAACGGAAGCTGAGCAAGACCTAAGAAAATTAGCGAAAGCTGAAACTGCATAAGAGGATACTATGCTTTCAAATAAACCTTATTTGATTCGTGCTTTTTATG